>JAWSUF010000009.1 GCA_033549365.1 Acidobacteriota bacterium | reverse complement strand
TGCTTGGTATGAGCTCCCGTGGCGTATCTGACCATAGCCAGATTATGCCGGATTTGCCTCCACTTCGCCAGCTTCGCTGGCTTCGTTCCGGGTGCCATTCATCCCCAGGCTTAAAAGCCTGGGGTTTTCTGGCAATGATATAATGATATGAACGCATTCCGGCTGCAGGCTTCGTTCCGGGCGCAGGGCGACCAGATCCGAGCCGTCACCGAACTCAGCCGAGGCCTCGAACAGGGACTCCCCCGCCAGGTTCTGATGGGCGTTACGGGATCCGGAAAAACCTTCACCATGGCCAATGTCATCGCCCGGACCGGCCGACCCGTTCTCGTCATATCCCACAACAAGACTCTGGCCGCCCAGCTCTACCAGGAGTTCCGGAGGTTCTTTCCTTCAAACGCGGTCGAATACTTCGTCAGCTACTACGATTACTACCAGCCCGAGGCCTATGTGCCCTCCACGAACACCTACATCGCCAAGGAGGCCACGGTCAACGACGAAATAGACAGACTGCGCCTCCGGGCGACAAACGCCCTGTTCGAAAGGCGCGATGTGATCATCGTCGCCTCGGTGTCCTGCATTTACGGCATCGGCGCCCCGGCGACATACCATGCCATGAGCTTCGGCCTGAAATGCGGCGACGCCCTGGGGCGGAAAACTCTTTTGGAAAAACTCGTCTCCGTGCAGTACGAACGGCGCGACGACGCGCTTGTCCGGGGGACGTTCCGCGTCCGTGGAGACACCGTCGAGGTCTTCCCGGGATATGAAGAATCGGCCCTCCGGATCGAGATCGAGGACGGCCGGATTTCCGGGATGGCCGTCATCGACCCTCTGCTGGGTACCGTTCTGGAAAAGCGCGACGCCGCGATGATCCATCCCCGGACTTTCTTCGCCGTGCCCGCAGACATCCTGACCGCGGCGATCCGGAACATCGAAGACGAACTCCGGGAGAGGGTCGCCTTTTTCCGGGACCGGGGCCGGCTTCTCGAAGCCGCGCGGATCGAGGAGAAAACCCTCTACGACCTTGAAATGCTCCGCGCCTTCGGCTATTGTCCGGGAATCGAGAACTATTCCCGCCACCTCAGCCGCAGAAGCCCGGGCGAGCCGCCCTTCACGCTTCTCGATTATTTTCCCGACGGGTTCCTGACCGTCATCGACGAATCTCATGCCACCGTCCCCCAGATCGGCGGCATGCACGCCGGCGACCGCTCGCGCAAGCTCAATCTCGTCGAGCACGGCTTCCGCCTGCCCTCGGCCCTGGACAACCGCCCCTTGAATTTCGAAGAATTCGGGGCGCGGATCGGCCCGGTTCTTTTTGTTTCGGCCACACCCGCCGCGTATGAAATCCGCTCTTCCGGAGGCCGCGTCGTCGAACAAATCATCCGGCCGACCGGTCTGACCGACCCGGCCGTCGAGGTCCGCCCGGTGCGCGGCCAGGTCGACGACCTGATGCGCGAAATCCGGGACCGCGCGACACGGAACGAGCGCGTTCTGGTCACGACGCTGACCAAAAAGATGGCCGAAAACCTGACTCGGCACTATCACGAACTCGGCCTCCGCGTCCGCTACCTGCATTCGGATATCGAGACCCTGGACCGGGTCAAAATCCTCCGGGATCTCCGGCTGGGCGTCTTCGATGCTCTGATCGGCATCAATCTCCTCCGCGAGGGCCTGGATCTTCCCGAAGTCTCGCTGGTGGCCGTCCTCGACGCGGACAAGGAGGGTTTCCTGCGGTCGTCGACGTCGCTGATCCAGACTTTCGGCCGGGCCGCGCGTCACACGGCGGGCCGGGCCATCCTCTACGCCGATACCGTCACGGAATCCATGCGGGCGGCCATCGAGGAAACCAACCGGCGCCGAAGCATCCAACAGGACTGGAACACCCTCCACGGGATCACACCCCGATCGATCATTAAGGATATCGACGGCGCCCTGACCGGAGCCGCGGACAGGGATTACCTGGACATCACGCGGGTGGCCGAGGACAGCGAGATCTATCTTTCTCCGACCCGGCGGAAGAAGCGGATGGAGGATCTGGACAAACAGATGAAAGAGGCCGCAAACCGGCTGGACTTCGAAAAGGCGGCCCGCCTGAGGGACGAACTCCGCCGATTGAAAATCCGCGACCTGGAACTCGATCTAAAACAGCCATGACCCTTAAACGCCTCAGGGACAAGGCCGCAAGGCTTCCGGACAAACCGGGAATCTATTTCTTCCGGGATGCCGGCGGAGCCGTCGTCTACATTGGGAAAGCCCGTTCGCTCCGGGACCGGGTCAAATCCTATTTTTCAGCGTCCGGCGACGACAAGGTTCGACGCATCCTCGAGCGGACGGCCGATATCGACGTCATCCTGGCCGGTTCGGAACGGGAGGCCGCCTTCCTCGAAAGCAATTACGTCCGCCAGCACCGACCGCCCTTCAATCTCCGCCTCAAGGACGACAAGAGTTTTCCCTTCCTGAAACTGACCGCCGGAAACCGTTTTCCCGGAATCTCTTTGAGCCGCAAGGTCGATCCGGCCGGAAGCCGGACTTTCGGGCCTTTCAGTCCGGCCTCGCGGGCCCGAGCCGCGCTCCGCCTGGCAGCCAAACATTTCGGTCTCCGGACGTGTCCCGATTCCGTCTTCAAGGGTCGGAAAAGACCCTGCCTCGAACACGATCTCGGGCTCTGTTCCGCACCCTGCACGGGCGTCATTTCCGAATCGGCCTACGCCGAGAATGTTGCCGACGCTCTGTTGTTTCTCGAGGGCCGGACAGGCGAACTGTCATCATCATTGAAAAAGAAGATGGATGCGGCGTCGGCCGACCAGGACTTTGAACAGGCCGCGCGTCTCCGGGACCTCATCTTTGTTCTCGACGACCTCAACCGGAAATCGGAAACCATTTCAACAGGCCTGGAGGACCAGGATGCGGCCGGCTTCGCCCGTTCGGGCGGCCGCGCCGTTCTCTTCATGTTCCACATGCGGGCGGGCCGTGTCGAAGACTCCCGGGTCATCGTCAAGGACGTGGCTCCGGCGGCCTCGAGTTCCGCCGTTCTCACCTCACTTCTGGAGGAAGCCTACAAGGATGAGCCTCCTCCTCCGCGTCTGCTTCTCCCCTTTTTTCCCAAGCCCAAGCGGCCATTTCACAACGTCCCCCGGTCCGGGCGGGCGAAACATCTCGTCGATCTTGCCTCGCGAAACGCAGAGGCCGCGCTCTCCGGCGGAACGGCCGTTCTCTCATCCACGGGCGTCCTGGCCGAACTCCTGGGTTTGAAAAAATCCCCGGAAACGATCGAGGGCTTTGATATCTCTCATACCGGCGGTGAGGAGTCCGTGGGTTCCCTGGTGGTCTTCACAAACGATCGTCCCGATCGAAAAAATTACCGCATCTTCCGCATCCGGACGGCCTCCAAATCCGACGATACGGCCGCCCTCGCCGAAGTCATCCGCCGCAGGTATTCCCGGATTCTCCAAGAAAACGGGAGGCTTCCGGATCTCGTATTTGTCGACGGTGGAAAGGGGCAATTGTCGGCGGCCCGGAAGGCCCTGGCCCGGCTCGGACTTGATGCCGTCCCTGTTGTCTCTCTGGCCAAGCGTGAAGAGATCATCTTCTCCGCGGGAGCTCCCAACGGCCTTCGCCTCGAAGGAACATCGCCGGCCCTGAAGCTGTTCCAGAGAATCCGGGATGAAGCCCATCGGTTTGCGGTCATCCATCATCGCAAGCGGCGGGAAAAAAAGAGTTTGGTCTCGCTTCTCGATGGGATTCACGGAATCGGCCCCAAAAGAAAACAGGCTTTGCTGGAACGTTTCGGCAGCCTGGAAGCCGTTCAGGCCGCCCGGGAGGAAGACGTGGCGGCGATCGTCGGTCGAAAAGCCGCCCGGACTCTCAAGGCCGGAGTTCTTTGCGAGCCGGACTGATGACCTTGAACGGCCGGACCAGCCTCCGTCCTTGGCCATCGACCAGGATCAGCACCCGGTCTCCCGGATCGGGATCAACGGCGATCTGGTGGAACCTCTGGGTCGAAGTCACGTACATGTCGTCGATATGCCAATGGATCACGGCATCGACCTCGCTGTGGACGGCCTCGAAGACAACCTCCCCCCTGCGCCCGTCAATGTCCACGGGGATATAGACCGACGTATCGGGATCGGGATAGACCAGATTCATGACCTGACGGCCCGCGTCCAGAGGGCTGCCGCAGTCGGCGCGAAAGGGAGGCAGCAGCCGGTATTCCGGATGGTCTTTCCTGTAGTAAAACTCCTGAACCGGAGGAAGGATGAACCAGGACTCGGGTCGCATCCGGTCCACGGACTCGCAACGGCTGTCCACCCGAAAGCGTCCCGAGGCGTCGAGATGAATCCGCTGGTGGTAGACGCAGACCCGGTTGAAACGGCTTTCCTCGGGAACCCAAACCGTTTCTGAAGGACAGAGAGGCGAGGCAAGAAAGCCCGAGTCGCGGCACACCTGAATCGGCTTGAGACCCCGGCGGGGCCGGTTGATCCTCCCGCCCGTATCGAGGGCATGAAGAACATCAAAGAGAACCGGGGCCGCCGCGGACAGCCCCGTCAGGCCGGGTTTGCCCTCGCCGTCGGCGTTCCCGGCCCAGATTCCGACCGTATAGCGGGGCGTGACGCCGACCGCCCAGGCATCTCTCAGGCCGAAGCTCGTGCCGGTTTTCCAGGCCGCCCACTTGGCCGAGCTGAAATTCCTCCAGAAACCCTCCTCGTCGGGGCGGTTGACCGCGGTCAGGGCTTCGAGCGTCAAATAGGCCGCTCCGGGGCCCAGTTCGCTCAACCTCGAGGGAACCGGAGTATCGTCGCGCAGCAGCCGGAGTTCCAGACTGCCGTCCTCGAATTCCATGGCCGTCCTGGCCAACCCTGCATAAAGTGCGGCGATCTCCAGTAACCGGCCTTCGGCGCCGCCGAGAACCAGGGTCAAGCCGTAATGTTCGGGAGAACGGGTGAGGGTCGTCATGCCCCATTGTCTCAACCGGTTGGTCATCCGCGGAATCCCGAACTCCCTCAACATCCTCACGGCGGGCACATTCAAGGACCAGGCCAGAGCGGCCCGGGCCGGGACGGCTCCACGGAACCGGCGGTCGAAGTTTTCCGGGCGGAAATTTTCGAAGCGGACCGGAGTGTCCGGGACGAGCGTCAACGGCGTGATGCCGCCCTCCTGAATCATGGCCGCATAGAGAAAAGGCTTGAGGATGCTCCCCGTGCTCCGCGGACTCAGAAGGATATCCACATGTTGACCGCAATCCCCCTCCCGGTCGAGGCCCACGTTGCCGATGTAGGCGACAACGTCGGCTGTCGAATTGTCGATGATAACGGCGGCCAGATTCCGGATGCCGATGTGGAACAGCCGGTCGCCCTGCTCCCGGGTGATGCGGGCGAGAGTTCTCTGAAGATCGGCCTTCAGCAAAGAATGGTAGGGCGTCCGGATATCTCTCCGGGCGGCCAGGCTGTCAAGAAGGTGGGGCGCTTCGCGTGGCACGGGGCGGAAAGCTTCGGGTATGGATTCCGTAAGGGCCAGACGGTACTCCAGGTCGGATATGATATTCCGGCGCTTCAGACGATCGAGCAGCGCATTTCTCTTTTCAAGGATGCGCATCCGGCCTTCCGGCGAGGCGATCAATCCCGGATCCTTGGGAAGAACGGCGAGATAGGCGGCTTCGGCCCAGCTCAATTCCCGCGGACTTCGCCCGAAATACATCCAGGATGCGGCGTCGATGCCGACGACGTTGCCGCCGAACGGGGCATGGGCGGTGAAAAGCGCCAGGATCTCTTTTTTCGACCGCGAGAGCTCGACCCTGAAGGCCAGAGCCGCCTCCTTCATTTTCTCGAAATAGGTCCGCCTGGGGTTTTTTCTCGACAGCCTCACCACCTGCATGGTGATCGTGCTCGCTCCGCTCCGGACCCGGCCGGCCCGAAGGTTGAGCGCTGCGGAGCGGACGACGGCCGCGGGATCGACGCCCGGATGCCAAAAAAAGCGCCGGTCTTCATATTGAAGAAGAACCCGGAAAAAGCGGGCGGGCACATCTTCCCCCTGGGGAAAGCGCCATTGCCCGTCAACGGCTGTGCGGGCCCCCAGGAGCCGGCCCTCCTGACTGAATAGAACCGGCGAAAGCGGATCGTCGAAAAGCGCCCCCGGGGCGGTCAGTTTGAGAATGACGATCAAAGCGGCGACTCCCCCGGCCGCAGCCAACCCCATTCTCTTGGTTCTCTTGCTTGGCTTGGCCATCCTATTGATATGTAAAAATAAACGCTATTTTTCCCATGAAAACGAGCGTTCTAAGCTTTTTCAGCGCACGATCTCGATCCACTGCCCCCGGGTGTTGGCATGAACGGCCGCTTCATACATGGCCTCGACGGCCAGGCCCGGCTGATAGTAACGGCCGCGGTACGAAGCGTTGAGGACCACCCGGAACGTCTTCTCAGCTCCCGGCTCCAAGTCGAAATAGGTGTAGACGCGGTCATCGCGGAAATCCTGGTAATCGACGGGTGCGGCCGATTCGTCATCCAGGGCGAACCGCGGATTCTTGATCTGGCAGCCGGCGGCGACAAGATGAGAAAGCACAAGGTTGTTGAGTTTCCGCGAGGTCAGGTTTTTCACCCGGATATCGACCAGAAGATCCAGTCCCTGAGACAGCCGGTCGATCGGGATGGGTGTCCGTCTCATGTCAAGGTACCGGACTGTAAGCGCCAACCCGTTTGAAGACTCCTTTTCGAGACCGGCCGGAGGCATGCCCCGGCGATAGATGTTCACGTAGAGCGGCGAATCTCCGGGATTTTCAACCGCGAGACTGCGTCCCGCCGCCGGAAAATCGGCGAACACCTGCTGATAGAACGGCACGGCCGAGTCGATTTCCCTGAGGGCTTCCTTGTCCCAGCCGAGACGGAAACGGAAAGGCTTGATGTCGGCGCTGCCGTAATAGGACGAAACGGCCATGAGGCCGAACGCGGCCTCCTGGGTGGACAGCCAACGGTCGGAACCCAGAACGCGGGACACGTCATCGAGCAGGGATTTGGCCCTGTCCGAACGGCCGATCTGCACCAGTCCGCGGATCATGAGGGCGGTATCCCGAAACTCCGATCCGAAGGTTACGGAGTCGTCCCTGTACGGCGCAACCTTCAGGTCGGCCCTTTTGCCCAGATCGGCGGCGGCATCGGGCTGTCCGGTCAGGTGAAACGCCGCAGCCAGGGTGACCGCGGCCGTCCCGTCCAGATTGGCCGTTTCCCTGAGTCTGTTCATGGCTCCCAGGTCGGGGGTGCGAGCCGAAGCCAGGCCGTACAAACGAAACGCCTGAATCAGCTGTTGGGCGGCCGGTCCGGCTGTCCAGGCGTTGGAGAGCATTCTCTGGTTGGCCTTCCACTTATCGAGCATGGCGGTCGGAACGTGATAGCCGAGGCGGGCGGCTTCGAGCAGGAAGAACCCGGCATAGGCCGTCGTCCAATCATGGCCTTCGCGGTCGCCCGGCCAATAGGAAAACGCTCCGTTGGGCATCTGGAAACGCCCCATTTTATCGATGGCCGCCTTGACATTGTCTTCGATGGCTTTTTGACGTTCCGGATCGAGCCTCAGGAGTCCCTTGAGATAGAGTTGCGGAAGAACGGTCGACAGGGTCTGTTCGAGACAGCCGTGCGGAAACTGAATGAGGTCGTCCATTCTCTTTTCCAGGTTGAGCGGAGGAACGGAGGAGGCCTCGACGGTCACCGTATTGGTGTTAGCCAGCCCGAACGGCGCGACCTCATGTTTGAGCGTTTCGCCGGGCCGGACCTCAAGGGGCGTCGTCTGTGTGACAAGCGGGTTGGATCCCAAAACGGGAATGGCGACAACGTCTTCAATCCTTTCGGAACCGCTGCGGACACGGAACCGCACTTCGCCCGACCCGACCGCATCCGCCGCCCGGAGGGTGAACGAGGCGATCTGATCGCCGGGAGCCGCGAAAAACACGTTCTTGGTGCTTTCGCCCTCGATTTGGAACATGGCGTTCGTTTCCAGCCCGACCGTGACATTCTTGAGGGAGGGATTGGTCACGAAAACCGCAATGGGCATTTCGATTTTTTCGCCGGGCCGGACAACGCGGGGCAGCGTGGGCAGGGCCATCAAATCACGCCGGACGGGCACGGATTTCGAATCGGACCCGAAAGCGCCGTCACGCCCGGCCACGACCATGACCCGAACGGCGCCGAAATACTGCGGCATCTCGAGCTCGTGGGTCGCGGTTTCTCGAGCCTTGAGTTCAAAAGGACCTTCGAACAGGACGACCGGAGGAAAACGCCTCGGTTTGCGGGCCTCTTCCCCTTCCTCGCCGCTTTCATCGCCTCCCAGGGCCAGGATGCGGGCCAGCTCGGCGCCGTAGGCACCGACGACTTCGTCAAAAAGATCCCACGTTTTGACGCCCAAGGCTTCTCGTCTGAAGAATTCGCTCCGGAGATCGGGAGTCTGGAAACGCGTCAAGCCCAGGAGACCTTCGTCGACAACAGCCAGGGTATAGACGGCCGGACGGGCGTTTTTCTCCCGCACCTGGATTTTGATTTTTTCCAGAGGGCGGAATTCATCGGCCGCCTGGAGGATGGGTTCGAGACGTGTTGCGGGGTCGTCGACCATGATCGGAATGACCCCGTAAAGGCGGATGGGCGCATCCGAGACCCGATCCCGGTGCGGCTGGATGAGTGTGACGTGAACATAAACATTGGGCGTCATGTCCCGGGTCAAAGAAATTTCGAACCGGTTTTCCCCTTTCCGGGTCGAAACCCACATTTTCTGGAGAACTGAGGAGCCGTTCTCGATGGACACCAGGGCGCGCCCCTGGACCGCCTCGGGCAGAAAGATGACGGCTTTTTCGCCGACCTGATAGCGGGCCTTGTCGGCGGTGAAGGTGAGCCGCGCGGCGGCCGCGTCGGATTCGTCGCGGGCCCGGCCGGCCCAACCCGGCCAGTCGATATAGACGATTTTTCCCGCGGCGTGGCCGCCCTCGGGATCCTCGACCCGGATGAGGTAGCGTCCCCACTCGGGGTATTTGATCTGGAACGTCCACCGCCCCACACCGTCGCGGGTCGTGACCTCCCCTTTGAGCAGGGGTTGAACCCGGGTGCTCGAAGCATAGTGCGCCAGGGATTCACCGCTTCTATCCCACCACCATCGCCATTCGATCTTGTAGAGGGAAACGTGAAGTTTCGGACCGGACACGGGCCGGCCGGAGGGATCCACCGTCACGATGTCGACGACATGGTCCTGATCGGTCAGGAGCATGCCCCGGGCTTCGTCGCCTTTGGGGGTTTTGAGACCGACATAGACATCATAGGGATAGTAGGGATACGAAACCGTATCGATGCTGAAGTCGCCGCTTTCCTCAAAGATGCGCGTTGTGAAGGAGGCTTCGAGCAGGCCTGGGCTGGGTTGTTCCGGCCTGAAGTCCAGGCTGACCGTCCCTTGGCCCTGGGCGTCGAGACTTCCCCTCCCCGTCGTTACGTCTCCCCCGCTGAATTCCCTCGCGGGGTCGTCGAAGGCGTAGTCGGCAAACTTGTCGAAACGGGTCGCACGCGGTGACAGCCCGACGGTCACGTCGAAGGCCAGGTTCGCGGCCGGAGCGCCGTGAAGCCATTGGCCGATAACCGTTGCCGTGAACGGCATGTGGCGGCGCGTCAGGATGTCCCGGCCTGTCTGAAAATCGACCTTGAGCCGATTGGGCACGACGGTTTCGATTTTGAGGGTTTTGTTGAAGGTCAATCCTCCGACAAGAACCCGGGCCCGCCAATTGCCTGTGGGCACGGCCTCATCCGTGGCAAAACGGAAGGCATGGAACGGTTCCACCGATTTCGCCGGTTTCAGGGTCCGGACAAGTTGTCCCAACGGGGAATAGATCTCCATGACCACGGGATGGCCGGCCGGAAGCGTGCGGTCGCGGTCGAAAAGCACAAATGTCAGAAACAGGGTATCGCCCGGCCGCCAGACGCCCCGTTCTCCATAAATCGCGCCCTTGACGCCCTTCACGACGGTCTCGCCGCCGACATCGAAGTGACTCATGGGCAGGGCGGAGTCGTTGTTAATCCTCAGGTAGCCGGTATCGTTCCCCGATTGAGCGGACACGAAAAAAGCCCGGTCGGCAAGCTTGAGAACGGCGAAGCCGTTGCCGTCGCTCGCGGATTCGCCGACGAGCTGGTTCTGGAAGTTGTAGGCCCGAACCCGGGCGTCGGTCAGAGGCCGCCCCGAAAGGATATCGGTCGTCACGACATGAAGCGTGCCGTTCTCCTCGAGCTTGGCGGCAAGACCGATGTTCGAGGCGATGAAATTGCGGGAGACCCGGGCATTGGAGTTGAAGTTGGGGTTGTAATAGGCATCTTCGCAGGGATTGTTGCGGTTCTGCCAGCCGTCGTATCCATAGCCGTAGGCGCCCTCGAAATAGTCCCAACTCGAATAGCCGGTATAATCGGGGCTGTCCTGATTGACCAGCGGGGGCTCGGCGACGACGGGCTTATCGCTCGGCGGACACGGATAAGTCGAATTCCCGCGGTTGAAAGTCAGAACAATGCGGAAGAGGCTGCCGGGATTCTCCTTGAACAGCGAGGTCACGTCCAGATCATAGCGCGACCAGCGGCCGGTCACGGCCGGATCGTCGGACAGAGGGATGGTTTTCCGCCAGAGATAACGGCCGACCCGTGTCATTTCTTCCGAACCCTGGAGAGGGTTGACCTGGAAGAACTGAGCCATGTTGTTGACATAGATCTGGAACGCCGCGACCTGAACGGACTTCAGGTTGACGGCTTCGATGGGAACGGTCAAGCGGTCCTTCTGGGGCAGGATCGCGCCCTTGCCGACGAAACGCACCTGAGGGTGGATGGACTCGAAAACAACCGGGCGGCTGTCTCCCTGGGGCAGGCGGCGGTTGAGATAGTTTCGGATGCCGGGCGAAACCTCGACCGTGAGACCGCCCATGAACTCGCGGCTGGAATAGACACGGATGACGTTTCCGTCGATCTCGAACGTAAGGGGAAAGTCGCCGATGCGGATGAGTCCCTGGAGGTCCTGGTTCCGGGCCAGGACGTCGGAAAACCTCAGCAAAACATGCCGAGCCTCGTCGAGAACGGGTTCCACGCTCACCCATTCGAACATTCCCTGGGCGGGAATATCGACCGTCCGGGATCCGCGCTCATCGATCCTGAGGGGAGCGCCGTTCCAGGCGAGAAGAACGGCCGAGGCCTGTTCGCGCCGTTCGACATCCTTGATGGTGAAATAATGGCTGCGGCGGTCTTCCGTATGACTCCACTCGATGTTCAGAAGTTTTCCATCCTGGAGAGCTTCCAGGACTTTTTGCACGAGGGCGGGGTCTTCGGCGTCTGAAGTGTTGAGCCGGCCCCGGATGACCTGAACGAGGGGACGGGCCGGATCTTCGACAAAAAGACCCTGGATCTGAATTTCCATCTCCGGACGGATGACATCGAAGCCGAACTCGAACCGGGCGAAACTTCGAGGCAAATCGAGGATGCGGCCGGTCTGCAGGACGGCCTTGTAGGCCGTTCCCGGCTTGAGGTCCTCGGAGGGTCGAAACACCAATTCACGGGGACTTCTCCACTCCGCCGTTCCCTTCAGAGAGGGCTTGAACTCGAAGAGATTGGCGGCCGCCGGCCCGGTCTCGCCTGCGGGACTTACGAAAAGGATCCGGATTTCGGCCTTGCGGGACACCGTTCCCGATGTATAGGCGCTGATATAGCGGTACCATTCCTGGGCCCGGGAGTCGGGTTCTCTTTTCTCTTTCGGCTTGCAGCCCTCGACGGCGAAAACCGATGCGATAATCAGAAGACCGGCGATGATGTTCTTTCTCATGGATGCGCCTCCCTCACCCCGCCATCGTAAGCGGGAGCCCCGGTGAAGTCAAGCCTTGCGCAGCATCGTGGAACTCTTCCCCGGGAGCATCGCCGCCTGACCCGACTTACAGACCCAGAAGACCGAGAAGTCCGGACGAACGGAGCAAAACGAGAAGGATGACAACGGGACAGAAGTATTTCAGCAGCACGGCCCAGACCTTGGACTGAATGCCGAGAAATTTCTCGTTGCCCAGGCAGATCTCCTTGACCGCCTCGGGGATACCCCAGCGCCAACCCACCAGAAAAGCGAACATCACCCCGCCAAGCGGGAGGGCGATATTGCCGAAAATGTAGTCCATCATGCCGAAAAAGGAGATGCCTCCGAAAATCGGCAGGCTCGTGAAGAAGTCCGAGGCGCCGAAGGAGAGGGCCGAGGGGATGCCGAACAGAACGGTGGTCCCGCCGACAAGCCACGTGGCGACCTTGCGGCGCATGTTTTTCTCGTCGATCAGGAACGCCACAGGCACCTCGAGGAGCGAAATCGTCGAGGTCAGGGCGGCGATGGAAAGCAGAATAAAAAACAGCGTCCCGACCAGGATGCCGCCGGGCATCATCCGGAAGATCTCAGGCAGCACGACGAAGACGAGTTCGGGACCGGCCGCAGGACTTTTTCCCATGGCGAAGACGGCCGGAAAGATGGCCAGCCCGGCCAGAAAGGAAATCAGGATGCCGAAGGACACGACGCCGATTCCCGAGCTGATGATATTCTGCTTCTTGTCGAGATAGCTTCCGTAAGTGACCATGGCCCCCATGCCGAGGCTGTTGGCGAAAAAGGCCTGGCCCAGGGCGATGAGAACGGTGTTTCCGGTGACACCGGCGAAATCAGGACGCAGATAAAAGCGCAGGCCGGCCATGGATCCGGGAAGCGTCAGCGAATAGATGATGATGAACAGGAGAATGATCGGCAGAATCGGCATGAGAATCTTCGACCAACGCTCGATGCCGCCCTGCACGCCCCCGTAGACCACTCCGATCGTCATGAGAATGAAAGCCAGGTAGAGCAGCGCGTTCAGAGGCGCGTTGCCTGCGAACTGCTGGAAGCTGACCGTATTGCCCAGAAGCGTTTTGAAGATATAACCGAACGTCCAGCCCGCGATGAGTGCGTAGTAGGAGAGGATGAAAAGTCCGCATGAGACGCCGAGATAGCCGAGGTATTTCCAGTTGCTTCGCGGAGCCACTTTTTTGATCGCGCCGACCGGATTGAGTTGGGCGCGCCGGCCCAGCGTCAGCTCGGCGAACAGAATCGGGACGCCGATGATGAAGACGCTCGCAATGTAGAGAAGGACAAACGCGGCGCCTCCGTTTTCTCCGGTCACATAGGGAAAGCGCCAGATGTGGCCCAATCCCACCGCCGATCCGGCGGCGGCCAGAATGAAGCCCATTTGAGATCCCCAGGTTCCGCGCGATTCCGTCGTCATGTCGCTCTCCGTCGGTCGAAAGATCAGGCGAACTATAGCCTCGCCGCGGCCGTCCTGTCAATGTTGAGCTTCATCCGCATCTCACGCATGCTTTAAGTTGGGTTTTTTTTTCATGTCCTACGATATCCTGACTATGATACAGCCAAGCAAAATCAAATCAAGAGCCGGACAAGAAGGCTGAGAAGAAGGGCGACGGTGATGTTCAGGGCGGCGGAGAGGAGCGCGTAGAGTCTTCCGATTTCCTTCCAGATCACGGCGACGGTGGAAAGACAGGGAATGAAAAAACTGATGAAGACCGAGAAAACGAGAACCTGTTCCCGGCTGAGGACCGTGAGGACATCCTGGAATTCCACTCCGAGGGCCTGGAGCATCATGATCAGGGACAGTTCCTTTCTGAGGAAACCGAAGATCAGGGTGACACCAAGCTCATCGGGAAGACCGAGTGCTCCGGAAACGAGAGGCGAAAGAATCGTATTGATATGCCGGTCGGCTCCGAGGGCGTGAAGGATGCTCAGGACGATGCTGCCGCCGATCAGGATGGGCCAGGCAAACCGGATGAAGGAGTACAGCTGGAGCCAGGTTTTCCGCCAAATGTTCCGAAGCCGGGGGATTTTCAGCGATGGAATCTCCAGGATCAGACCCGGAGAGGCGCCCTTGAAAAAACGGCTCAGAATCCATCCCAAAACGGCCACGATGACTAGGTTGACCGCGTAAAAACCCAGAGCCCAGAACGGGCCGAGGTAGTAGGCCACCAGAGCGAGAATGATCGTCGTCCGGGCCGCACAGGGGATGAACGGAATGAGAAGCGTCGTCAGGATCCGATCCCGTCTCGACTCCAGGATGCGCGTGGCCATGATGGCCGGGACATTGCACCCGAAACCCAGGAGGAAGAGAGAGACGGATTTGCCGTGAAGTCCCAGCCGGTGCATGAATGTGTCCAGAAGGAATCCGGCCCGGGATAGATAGCCGAGATCATCGAGAAGGGACATGAGAAAAAGAAGGGGAATAAAAAACGGAAGAACGATGCCCAGGCCGCCGCCGAAGCCCTGGATCAGTCCGTCCAGGACGACGAAGACGGGTCCGCCGCCGAAATTCTGTTTAAGGATCTCTCTTAACGAACCCAGAGGCCCCAGGACCAGTTCCTCAAGCGGCGTCCCGATCTTGAAGATGACCAGAAAAAATGCCAGGAAAACGGCCGCCATGATGACGTACCCGAAGAACGGATGCATGAGGATGCCGTCGATCTTTTTGTCCCAGGTCAATCGGCGGCCGCGTTCGACCCGGCTGCTCTGTTCAAAAAACTTGAGAGCCAAGTGGTGGCGTTCGGCCGAGATGATCTCATAGGCGGGAACGCCGCGGTGCGCCTCCATCTCCCGCCGGATTCTCTCGACATTCCCTTTCAACTCCGGCGCAATTTCGCCGAGCAGCTCGTCACATGCCATATGAGCCGATTCCAAAAGCTTGACGGCGGTGAAACGGCGGTTGCCCAAAATCGGGTAGTCCTCAGGGATCAGGCTTTCGAGTTCGCGGACCTTGTCCTCGACATCTCCCGACCAGCACCGCGGATCGGGCTTAGCGCCTCGGGCCAGGACATCAAAAGCGGCATCCAGGAGCTGCTTGACGCCGCGGCCGTGAGTGGCGATGGTCGGAATGACCGGAACGCCCAGAAGAGCTTCCAGCGCGGCGGGGTCGATGGTCACACCCTTGCTTTCGGCCAGATCGATCATATTCAGAGCGACGACAAGCGGATAGCCCAATTCGACGAGTTCAAGCGTAAATTCAAGACTTCGACTCAGGATCGAGGCGTCAATGACGTTGACGACGATATCGGGCTTTTCCGTGAAAAGATGGACCAAGGGGACCTGTTCATGAGGGTCGCTCGGACAGAGAGAATAGGTCCCCGGAAGATCGACAATGGTCAGGAGGCGGCCGGCGTCATTGACGTTGCTGTGCATGTGCGTAAAGGTCGTGCCGGGAAAATTGGAAGTTTCCGCCTTATGTCCGGCCAGAGCGTTGAAAAGCGTGCTTTTGCCGGAGTTCGGCTGGCCGACAAAAACAGCGACGGGAATGTCAGGCCGGCTCATCGGCGATCGCCACCAGGATCTTCTGAGCCACTCCCCGGCCGAGAGCGACACGGGCGTCCGAGGTCAGATTCCTGACGATGACGGGACCGCGCAGGATGGCCTGGGAATTCAGCTCGACGAGATCATCCTTGTGGAAGCCGAGCGCCATGAGTTTGCGGCGGACGCCGTCCCCGCCGTCGATATTGACGATTTTCAGAGTTTTGCCCTTGGGGGCATCTATCAGAGTCATCGGTTCTCCTTGTACCGGGGTCCCCACAGGGAGGACGCCTTTTCCGGTCAACCATCATAGCCGGGCACGGGGAAAAAATCAATTGCCGCGGCGGACCGTTTCTGGACATCGCCCCGGCCGCAACTTATAATAACTTTATGAAATCACTGACCGAACACATTTGGATACGGACGAACGAGGAGCGGGCTTTTGTGAGGATCACGGACAAAGTCCGGGATCTTGTGCATCGCAGCGGAATCCGGGAAGGTCTCTGCCTCGTCAACGCCATGCACATCACAGCCAGCGTTTTCATCAACGACGATGAAGGGGGTCTGCACAAGGACTTCGCCGTCTGGCTCGAAGGGCTGGCGCCGCACGATCCGTCCCGGTGGCAACACAATTTGACCGGAGAGACGAACGCCGACGCCCATCTCAAACGGACGATCATGGGCCGCGAGGTCGTCGTAGCCGTCACCGACGGAGATCTGGACCTCGGCACCTGGGAGCAGATTTTCTACGGCGAGTTCGACGGCCGGCGCCGCAAACGCATCCTGGTCAAGATCATCGGCGATTGAGTGCCCTTCTTGCCTGGAGTTCGATTTGCGCCCCTGCTGCTTTCTAAAAGCCTTCTTGACCGTGCCGATCTTTTCTTGGACTTTTCCGGCCGTTTTTTCACCCCGGCCTTCCGCTTCCAACTTTGGGTTATCGCTCAGTTTTCCCGCGATCGCTAATCCTTCTTCCCCGCAAAGAACATCAGGGCACCGCCGATGACGATTCCCGCCACACCGGCCCAGATAGGGATGTTGACCCTTTCCTTGTCTTGTACGGTCAGCTTGAAAGGCCCCAGCTTCGTTGTGTGGGAATCACTGATGTAGCTGAAACCTCCGTACACCAACGCCAGAATGCCGGCCACAATCAACACGATCGCCAGAATTTTCATTGTTTCCTCCTGCCAAGTCAATTATTCGATTGTCATGCGGTTGTCGATGCGGACAACGCCGCGGATATCTTCAATGCGCTTGTTGACCAATTCTCTTTCCGCGGCGTTCTTGGCCACGCCGGACACGGTGACCACTCCTCTATCAACAATAATATTGGTTCTTAAGGGATTTGTGCCTCGGTGGAAGAGCAACATCAATTTGATCTGCGATTTAACCGATGCATCGTCGATATACTCTTCAACCGTTCTGGATTTCTTTTTGGGCGATGTCGCCACAGTCAGCTTATTTTCAATATCCTTCACCCCTTCGACATCTTTGACATATTCGGCGGTCAGCCCTCTTTCGGCTTGGCTTCCGACTTCGCCGTGCAGGGTGACCAGACCGTCTTTCACATCCACCACGATATTGTCGCTATCCAGATTGCGATGCAGCAAAAGCATATTTTTGACTCTCGTTTGGATCCAGGCATCGGAATTTTTTTCCGGAATTCCGCCCCTGATTTCGAGCTGGTTGATAACACTTACGACTCCGGGCAGATCGGCGACAGTTTCCGCCGCCAATAATGAATGAGGTTCGCCCGCCACAGTCCCTGTCAAGGTGACAACGCCGTCTTTGGAATGAATTTGGATGTCATCGCTTTTTAGAAACGTTTTAAAGATATACGATTTTCTGGCGGCCGATTCGATCGCAGCGTCCCTATCCTCGGCAAACGCGTCTCCGTTAGCCGCCAAGAACAGGCATAATCCCGCCATCACCGACAATACCGCCAATCCCGGCACCAGGGCGTTCCGGCACTTTGAACAGTTTTGCATACTTATCCTCCTTGCTTCATAGTCACATAATCAATCCTGCCGTTTTTATGCCAATCTATAGAAACCAGTTCAACAGATAAGCGTTCGGCATGTTCTGAGAAACGAATTGACGAGAAATGTCCTGATAAATAGGAATCAGCCTGTTTAATGAACCAGTTTCTCCGTCTTTGATTCGCCCGTTATGTGGTTTTTTCCCTTTTATGGATACAAACAAAGGAACGTGCCTGGCACGAAAATTGCAATACTTCGGAACAAAACAATGATAGACGAAATAAAAGGGAGACCGGCATGATTGCAACGATATTCATCGCCCTATGTATTCTGTGGGTTATTGGGGTTTTTGCTTTCCACTTCGCACGAATGTTTCGGGACCGGGGAGTTTCATTAGGGGAAGAGAGGGGCAACAGGATTCAAGGGGAAAATTGACTTTGACGGGAGGTTCTGATAATAAATAGTGAATGTATAAGTGGATTCTTTGCAAGGTCTTCGGAACGAAGACCGATCGCGACATCAAAAAGATCCGGCCGCTCGTCACCCGGATCAACGAGTTCGAACCCCGCATCCAGGCGCTGACCGACTCCGCACTCCGCGCCAAAACCACCGAATTCAAGGAGAAGCTCGCCCAGGGCGCCTCCATCGAGGATCTTCTGCCCGAAGCCTTCGCCTGCGTCCGCGAAGCATCCCGCCGGACGACAGGCATGAGGCATTTCGACGTTCAGCTCATCGGCGGCGTCGTTCTCCACCAGGGAAAAATCGCCGAGATGAAAACCGGCGAGGGAAAAACCCTGGTCGCCACCCTCCCCGCCTACCTCAATGCCCTCGAAGGCAAGGGCGTCCACATCGTCACGGTCAACGACTACCTGGCCAAACGCGACACCGAGTGGATGGGACCCATCTACAACTTCCTCGGCCTGACCGTGGGCACGATTCAGCACGAAATCGGCGACCGGGAGCGCTACGATGCCTACCGGTGCGACATCACCTACGGCACCAACAACGAATTCGGTTTCGACTATCTCCGGGACAACATGAAGTTCCGGCTCTCCGACCTCGCCCAGCGCGAGCACAACTACGCCATCGTCGACGAAGTCGACAGCATCCTCATCGACGAGGCCCGGACCCCGCTGATCATCTCCGGTCCCACCCAGGCCTCGACCCAACTTTACTATCGCGTGGACGGACTCGTCCGGCGCTACACGCGGGGAAAGCATTTTCAGGTCGAAGAGAAAACCCGGACCGTGTCCATTCTCGAAGACGGCGTCTCCGACGCCGAACGCTATTTCAAGGTCGACAATCTCTACGATCTGGCCCACATGGATCTCGTCCATGCCATCAATCAATCGCTCCGGGCCCACTTCCTCTTCAAGCGCGACGTCGATTACATGATCAAGGACGGCAAGGTCATCATCGTCGACGAATTCACCGGCCGCCTGATGCCCGGCCGGCGCTACAGCGACGGCCTCCACCAGGCCCTCGAGGCCAAGGAGAAAGTCCGCGTTGAAGAGGAGTACCAGACCCTGGCCTCGGTCACCTTCCAGAACTACTTTCGCATGTACAACAAGCTCGCGGGCATGACGGGAACGGCCGTGACCGAAGCCCCGGAGTTCATGACCATCTACAAGCTGGACGTTGTCGAAACCCCGACCAACCGGGAACTCATCCGGCATGAGTATGCCGACGTCATCTATCGGACGGCGGAGGAAAAATGGAACGCCGCGGCCGAGGAGATCATCGAGCTCAACCAGGCCGGCCGCCCGGTTCTCGTCGGCACCGTATCCATCGAGAAATCCGAACTCCTGAGTACGGCCCTCCGCCGTCGCAACGTCAAACATGTCGTCCTGAACGCCAAATACCACGAGCAGGAGGCGCAGATCATCGCCCAGGCCGGACGCATCGGGTCCGTGACCATCGCCACGAACATGGCCGGCCGCGGCGTCGACATTCTTCTCGGCGGCAATCCCGAGGAACTGGCCCGGGACACCCTCCGCAGGCGGAACATCGACCCTCTGACGGTTGACAAAGCGCAATGGGAGGCGGCCCTCAAGGAGGTTCAGCCCATCTTTCAGGCCGAACACGACAAGGTCGTGTCGCTGGGCGGACTCCACGTCCTGGGCACGGAACGCCACGAAGCCCGGCGCATCGACAATCAGCTGCGGGGCCGGGCCGGCCGTCAGGGCGACCCCGGATCATCGCGTTTTTACCTCTGCCTCGAGGACGACCTCATGCGGATCTTCGGCAGCGACCGGATCTCGGGCCTGATGAGCCGGATCGGCATGGGCGAAGGCGTCCCCATCGAACATCCCATGGTCACCCGGGCCATCGAGCGCGCCCAGAAACAGGTCGAAGGCCAGAACTTCTCCATCCGGAAGCATCTTCTGGAATACGACGACGTCATGAACAAGCAGAGGGAGACGATCTACAGGCAGCGCCGGGAAATTCTCCACGGCAAGGATCTCCGCGAATATTTTTACGATCTCGTCGACCAGATCATCGAATGGTTCCTCGATCAGCATTGCAACAAGGAAACGCACCCGGACGACTGGGATCGCGAGGCTTTGGCCAAGGCCGTTCAGGCCCAGTTCGGACTCGATATCGCGACACTCCAAATCGATTGGGAAACCGTGACGCCCGACGAACTCCAGGACGACCTGACGGAGGCCGCCAAAAAAATCTACCAGGAGAAAGAGCGGGTCATCGGCCCGGACGCCATGCGGGAATTCGAACGCATGCTTCTTCTCCAGGTCATCGACTCCCGATGGAAAGACCATCTCCTGGGTATGGACCATCTCAAGGAAGGCATCGGGCTTCGCGGTTACGGACAGAGAAATCCTCTTGTCGAATACAAAAAAGAAAGCTTCGACATGTTCCAGGGATTGATGGACCGGATCGAGGAAGACGCCCTGCGCTTCCTGTTCCTGATCCAGCCCGTCATCGAACAGGAGATGCCCCAAAGACAGGAGCAGCCGGTTTTCTACCAGAAACCCAAAGGCCCGGCCCCGCAGAGAGTCCGCCATGTGAAATCCACCATCCCCGGACGGAGAAAACGGCGTTGAACGAGGAGGACATCATGCTGGACGCGGAAATCAAGGAAGGGCTGACATTCGACGATGTCCTGATCCTGCCGGCCAAGTCCGACGTCATTCCCGCGGACGCCGATGTCACCACCCGGCTCAGCCGCAACATCTCCCTGAACATCCCGATCGTCAGCTCGGCCATGGACACGGTCACGACGTCGCGGATGGCCATCGCCCTGGCCCAGCAGGGGGGCATCGGAATCATCCACCGCAACATGACCGTCGAAAACCAGGCTGAGGAAGTCGACAAGGTCAAGCGCCACGAGAGCGGCATGATCGTCGAACCCGTGACCATGCGGCCTACGGACAAGATCACCAAGGCGATCGAGGTCATGAAGGAATACCGGATCTCCGGTCTGCCGATCACCGACGCCTCCAACCGGCTTGTCGGCATTCTGACCAACCGCGATATCCGTTTCGAGACCCGGATGGACCTGGCGATTTCCGAAATCATGACGAAAAAGGTCATCACCGTCCCTCTGGGCACGTCTCTCGAAGAGGCGGAAAATGTCTTCCACAAATACAAAATCGAAAAACTCCCGGTCGTCGATGACAAAGGCCGCCTGAAGGGACTGCTCACATACAAGGACATCCTCAAGCGCATTCAATATCCCTTCGCCGCCAAAGACGGCCTGGGCCGGCTCCGCGCCGGCGCCGCGGTCGGAGTCGGCGGGGACGCCCTGGCCCGGGCCTCGGCCCTGGTCAAGGCCCAGTGCGATGTTCTTGTCGTGGACACGGCCCACGGACACTCCCAGAGAGTCCTGGACACCGTCCGCCTGCTGAAAAAAGAGTTCCCCAACCAGGAACTCATCGCCGGAAATATCTGCAGCGCCGCAGCGGCCGAAGAGCTCATCGGGCTCGGCGTGGACGCCGTCAAGGTCGGGGTCGGGCCCGGATCGATCTGCACGACCCGCATCATCACGGGGGCCGGCGTTCCCCAGATTACCGCCATTTCCGACGTCTTCAGCGTGGCCCGGAAACACGACATTCCCGTCATTGCCGACGGCGGGATCAAGTACTCCGGCGACATCACCAAGGCCGTCGCCGCCGGGGCTCAGTCGGTCATGCTCGGGAACCTCCTGGCCGGAACGGACGAAGCGCCCGGTGAAGTCGTCATGTACCAGGGCCGCGCCTACAAGAACTATCGCGGCATGGGCTCCCTGCAGGCCATGAAAGAGGGTCAGAGCCGGGACCGCTATTTTCAGGATACGGCGGCCGGCGACAGCAAGCTCGTTCCCGAGGGCATCGAGGGACGCGTCCCCTTCAAAGGGAGCACGATCTACTTGATCCAGATGCTGGTCGGCGGCCTCAAAGCCGGCATGGGTTATGCCGGATGCCGGACCATCGCCGAACTCACCGAGCGGGCCCGCTTTATCAGAATCACGTCCGCCAGCCTCAAGGAAAGCCACGTCCACGACATCGTCGTCACCCAGGAAGCGCCCAACTACCACCTCGACTGAAAATCAGCCGCTGCGGATGATTTCGTTCTTTTCGTTCAGGATAACGACCCGGGGGGCAAATCCTTCGATCTCGTCTTCCGCGAGAACAGCATAAGCCACGACGATGAGCCGGTCTCCGGCCTTGGCCCGCCGGGCGGCGGCGCCGTACACGCCGATCGTCCGCGACCCCCGTTCCTTGACGATGAGATAAGTCGCGAACCGCTCGCCGTTCGTGATGTTGAAGACTTCGACGCGTTCGAACGGCTTCAGTCCGGCCGCCTCCATCAGGTCTTCGTCGACACCCAGGCTGCCTTCGTAATCCAGGTCGGTCTCCGTTACGGCCGCCCGGTGGATCTTGGCATGGAGAAACGTTTTTAACATGGCGCTTCGCCTTTCGGATGAATCAGGATGTTGTCGATCAAGCGGGTTTTTCCGATTCGGGCCGCAAGGGCCAGCAAACCCTCGCCCACGATTCTGTCCAGCGGCTCCAGGTTCGTCGTGTCGACCGCCGCAACGTATTCGATTTCTATTTCGGGAGCGGCGGCCAGAACATTCCGGACCCGGGCAACGACGGCCCGGGGATCGGTCTCGCCCGCCGCGATCATGGCCTCGGCCTCGGCCAGACTCTTCGAAAGCAGGTGGGCGGCCGCCCTCTCGTCCGGCGAAAGATAGGCATTCCGCGTGCTCATGGCCAAGCCGTCGGGATCCCGAACAAGAGGCAACGCGACAATCTCCGTATCCAGGTTGAGATCGGCGGTCATCCTCCTGACGACCAGAACCTGTTGGGCGTCCTTCCAGCCGAAATAGGCGACATCGGGCCGCACGATGTTGAAAAGCTTGAGCACGACGGTGCAGACCCCTCGGAAATGCCCCGGCCGCACGGCCCCGCAAAGCTTGTCCTGGAAATCGTGCACCTCGACATAGGTCCGGTATCCCTCCGGATACATGGTCTCCGGTTGGGGATGGAACATCCCATCGACCTTCTCGTTTTCGAGAAGAGACATGTCTCTCTCGATATCCCGGGGATAGGAGGCCAAATCCTCCCCCGGACGGAATTGTGTCGGGTTGACAAAGATGCTGACGACGACCACGTCCGTGCCGGCCCGCGCGGCCCGCACCAGGCTCAAGTGGCCCTCGTGCAATCCTCCCATGGTCGGGACCAAGCCGATGCGCAGACCCTTTTCCTTCCATCCCCGGCAGAGGGAAGCCATGGCCTCGACTTCCGTTATGATTTTCATCGGGATCTCCCCCTGCGAAGCTTTTCGGCCGCCTCCGGCTTGAGGCGATAGGAGTGCGCCTCGTCGGGGAAAGCCCCGGTCCGGACATCCTCAATGTAGCGGCCCGCCGCTTCGCGGACGACCGACCGGAGATCGGCATATGTTTTCACGAATTTCGGCAGCCGGCCCTGGGTGTATCCCATCACATCATGGAAAACGAGGACCTGGCCGTCGCAGGCCGCGCCGGCCCCGATTCCGATGGTCGGGATGGTCAGACTTTCGGTGATGACCGCCCCAAGCTCCATGGGAATGGATTCCAGGACAACGGCGAACGCTCCGGCCGACTCGACGGCCCGGGCATCGGCGAGGATGGCCTCGGCCTCGGCCGCCCCATCCCGCCCGCGAACCGCATAGCTCCCCCATTTGCGGATGGATTGCGGGGTCAACCCGACATGGCCCATGACGGGGATTTCGGCCTCGACGCAGGCCTCGATTTTTTTCAGCCGTCCGGCCGAGGCGCCTTCAATCTTGACGGCCCCCGCTCCGGCTTCCTTCAGGAACCGGGCCGCGTTCCGGATGGTTTCCTCCACCGAGAGATGAAAGGACATGTAGGGCATGTCCGCGACAACCAGGGCCCGCCGGACCGCTCCCGTGACCGATCTCGTGTGAATCAGCATCTCCTCCATGGTCACCGGGATGGTCGAGGAGTATCCCTGAACGACCATGCCCAGGGAATCCCCGACCAGGATGATGTCGATCCCGGCCTCGTCCAGGACGGACGCCGAGGGATGGTCATAGGCGGTCAGAACGGCGATCTTTTCCCCGCGCGCCTTCATCTCCCGCAGAACAGGAAGAGTGACGCTTTCGGTCTGTTTGTCAGGCATTGTGATTCCTTTCTCCCCATCCCGCCCGCATGTCGGGATTGGGGTAAAGACTTACGGCATTATTTCTTGGCGGGCCGCCTCCCGGATCCTTCCGGATTGTAATAGAGAGAACTTTTTTTCATCTGGCGGATCTGGTCCACGAGATCGTCGACGTCCTCCTCGCGCTCGAAGTCCATGTCATCGGCTTTGACGACAAGAAGCGGTGCGGCCCGGTAATTGAAAAAGAAGTAATCGAAGGCTTCGAGAATGTCCTCAAGGTATTTTTCGGAAATGTTTTTTTCCAGGGGATCCGGTCCCCGGGCGATCTTGCGAAGAAAAACCGGCAGTTTCATCTGCAGAAAAATGACCAGATCCGGCCGGGGAACGCGCTCGGAGAGAATGCCGTAGATGCGTTCGTAAACCACGAGTTCGTCGTCGGAGAGCGTCTGATAGGCATAGATTTTATCTTTTTCGAACAGGTAGTCGCAGACGACCCGGTCGATGAAGAGATCCCGTTGCGAAAGGCGGACCTGCTGATTGTAGCGGTTGGCCAGGAAGACGAGCTGGGAAAGAAAGGCCGCGCCCTCGCGCTCATTGTAAAAATCCTTGAGATAAGGATTGCCGGGCGGGTCCAGAACGAGCTTGCCGCCGAGTTTCCGGGCCAGGGCGTCGGCCAGACGGGTTTTTCCGGTTTTGAAAACGCCTTCGACGGCGATGTGCCTGAAGGGAATGTCCCGCATGGCTCTCAATTCAACTCGGGGCTTCGGCCTCTCTATGCCTTTTTCCCGTTCACGGGAATTACGATCCAGGCGACCATGTAGAAAAGCACCATGGGGAAAATGGCCGTGACCATGGCCACCCCCACAAAGATGAGGCGGACGAGAGAAATATCGATATCGAAATACGCCGCCAGTCCTCCGCAGACGCCGCCCAGCATCTTCTGGTTCGAGGACCGGGTCAATTTTTTGGACATAACGAAAAATCCTCCGATTCCTTGAGCTTCTTCGGATCATCATATCAAAAGACGGCTCGAAATAACAGGGCGGCCTATTCTTCTTGACTCAAGTCCGCTCCCTGTGTTATTCGGTTGGAGTATAAATTCATTGATGGAGGTCTCATCATGTTCGGATGGACGGGCAACATTCTCAGAGTCAACTTAACGGACAAAACATACAAAACAGAGACATTCGATGAGGAATTCGCCAAAAAATGGGTGGGCGGCCGGGGATTCGCCCTGAAAACCCTCTGGGACGAACTCGATCCCGGCATCGATCCCCTGGGACCGAAAAACAAACTCATTGTGGCCCTCGGCCCGATCGCCGGCATTCCCGCGCCCAACACCGGAAAAACCGTCGTGGCCGCAAAATCGCCGATTACCGGCGGATACGGCGACGGCAATTTGGGCACGCGCGTCAGCGAGCAGCTCCGGAAAGCCGGCTACGATATGATGATCGTCGAGGGTGTCGCCGCCGAACCGACGATGCTCTATATCGAGGACGACAAGGTCGAATTCCTCCCCGCCTCCGAGGTCTGGGGCAAGGGCACCTATGATACGAACGACTGGATTTACGCCAAGTATGGGAAAGGCGTCGGCGTCCTCAATATCGGGCAGGGCGGGGAAAACCTCAACCTCTACGCCATGGTCCGGAGCCTCGAGGGCCGGGCCGGCGGCCGCCCCGGTATCGGCGCCGTCATGGGTTCCAAGAAGCTCAAAGCCATCGTCGTCAAAGGCACCAAGCCCATCCCCCAGGCCGATCCCGAAACCATGAAAAAGCTGGGCACGGCGGATCTCCGCACCGTCCACGAAATGGACAAGAAATCCGGCTGGTCCATCCAGAGTACGACGGGCGTCCTGGCCTGGTGCAACGAGGTGGCCGCGCTTCCCGTCCGCAACATGAGGAAAACCCAGCATCCCGACGCCTGGAAGATCGACGGCGAACGCCTGAACGACGCCCGAATCGCGACCTACGGCTGTCCGACCTGCACCATGCGCTGCGGCATCACCATTCACGACCGAGAGGGTCGCGAATCCGAACTCGACTATGAAAACATCGGCATGCTGGGCAGCAATCTGGAAATCTTCGAGCTCGACCAGGTCGGGTCACTCAACTACCTCTGCGACGATTACGGCATCGACACCATTTCCGCGGGCGCCGTTCTCGGGTTTTACGCCGACGCCATCGACCGGGGCGCGATCGCCGGCGATTTCAAGTTCGGCGACGCCGAAAAAGCCAAGGAGTTGCTGCGAATCGCCTCCCTCCGCGAAGGCGAGGTGGGGAACATGCTGGCCGACGGGTGCATGCGCATGGCCCAAAAGATCGGCCAGGGCTCCGAAGCCTACGCCATGCACGTCAAGGGGCTGGAGATCTCCGCCTACAACTGCAAGTTCTGTCCCGGCATGGCGCTGGCTTTCGGCACCAGCCCGATCGGCGCCCATCACAAGGAATCCTGGGTCATCACCTTTGAGCTCAAGCAGACCGTCCGCGAATCCTACGGACGCGAAAAGGCGGAAAAAGTCATCGAACTCCAGCGGATCCGGGGCGGGCTGTTCGAATACATCCTAGCCTGCCGCTTCCCCTGGATTGAGCTCGGCTGGGAACTCGAACACTATCCGGTCTATTTCAACACCGTAACCGGCCTGAACTGGACCCTCGACGACTTCTGGAAAGTCAGCGACAGGATCTATGCTTTGATGAAGTTCTTCTGGCTTCGTGAAAAACCGGACTGGAACCGGACCATGGACTATCCCCCGGCTTCCTGGTTCGACCCGGCCAACGCCGATACCGAGGGTCCGATCGCCGGAAAAATCCTCGAAATGGACAAGTACGAAGAACTGCTTGACCACTATTACGACCTCCGGGGTTGGGACAAGAGAGGCATCCCCACGAAGAAGACGGCGGCCGCTCTGGACATTCAGGACGAAGCCCGAACCGCCGAAAAATACGGCAAGCTGGAGGACTGACGTAAAAGTGACTGTTACGGTCAAGATGATCGGCCCGTTCATCTACGCCGCCGGGTTCAGCGAAAAAGCCTTCGATCTCCCGGCGGGAACGACGGCCGGAGGCCTCATGGACCTCGTGAATCTCGAGAAGTCCAGGCCCAGGATCGTGACCCGGAACGGCCGGGCGGTGGCCCCTGATGACACACTCGAAGACGGCGACCGCGTCGTCATGTCGCCCCTTTATTCGGGCGGATAAGAGGCTGTCCAAATGACCCAACCCGTTCTCATCGACGGAGAATGGCGGGAAGCCGAGTCTCCTGCGGGTGTCTTTACGGCCTTCGACCCGACAACGGGAAGTCCGCTCGATGAACATTATCCCGTCTCCTCGTTCGCCGATCTCGAACGCGCCCTGACCGCCGGACGACGGGCCGCTGAGATTCTCGAAAGCACGCATCCCGACGCCGTTGCGGAATTCCTGGAAGAGTCGGCCCGGAGAATCGTCGCGCGGAGCACGGATCTGGCCCAAAGCGCCGCCCGAGAAACGGCCCTTCCCCTTGAGCCGCGGCTTCTCTCCGTCGAAATCCCCCGGACGGTCGATCAGCTCCGCCAGGCCGCCGCGGCCTGCCGGGACAGATCGTGGCGGCGGGCGACCATCGACACCCGGCTCAACATCCGCTCCCGCATGGCTCCTCTGGGCGGACCCGTCATCATTTTCAGTCCCAGCAACTTCCCTTTCGCCTTCAATTCCGTGGCGGGCGGCGACTTCGCCGCCGCCATCGCCGCCGGCAATCCGGTCATTGCCAAGGCCAATCCCGTCCACCCGGGAACGACCCGACTCCTGGCCGAAACCGTTATGGATGCCGCGAAGACAACCGGATTCCCACCGGAGGCCGTCCAACTGCTCTATCACTTCAACGGACAGGACGGGGCGCGGCTCGTCTCGCACCCTCTGACGGGGGCCACGGCTTTCACCGGAAGCTTCCGGGCCGGAACATTCCTTAAGGAAGCGGCCGACCGGGCCGGCAAGCCGATCTATCTCGAGATGTCGAGTGTCAATCCCCTGTTCGTCCTCCCCGGGGCGATTGAGGAAAGATCGCAAGGGATCGTCGAGGAACTTTTCAAATCCTGCGCCCTCGGCGCCGGGCAGTTCTGCACGAAACCCGGCCTCGTCATTGTCCTGGGAGACGAGCGCGGCCGCCGCTTTTTCAAATCCGCCCGAAAGGCGTTTGAGACCCCGCCAACCGGATGGCTTCTGAGTGAGGCCGTCCTCAAAGGACTGCTCCGAACCGTGGACAAGTTCCGCGAAGCCGGGGCCGAGCTTGTCTGCGGCGGTTCTCCCGTCGAGGGACCCGGCTGGAAGTTCCAAAACACGCTTCTGCGGGTCGACGGCAAGCGTTTCCTGAAATCCCCGGCCGCCTTCCAGATCGAGGTCTTCGGCACTCTGACGGTCTTCGTTTTTGCCGAAAACGAAAATCAAATGATCGAGATCGCCGAAGCCGCGGAAGGCGGGCTAACCGCCGTTCTTTACAGCAGCCGCGAAGGCCGGGACAACGCCTTCTACGACCGGCTCGCGCCAATTCTCCGGCGCAAGGTCGGACGCCTTCTTGACGACAAGATGCCGACGGGCGTCGCCGTCACTCCGGCCATGAACCACGGCGGTCCTTTCCCCTCGACGGGACATCCGGGCTTCACCGCGGTGGGTATTCCCGCTTCCATGCTCCGCTTTGCGTCTCTTCACTGCTACGACAATGTGCGGGAACACCGCCTGCCGGACGACCTGCGGGACAGAAACCCGACCGGCGCCATGTGGCGGCTCGTCGACGGCGTCTGGACGCAGGCCGACGCCGGATAGGGACTCCCTCGGATACATCACTCTTGAAAAAATCAATTCCGCATTATAGCGTTTTCGCCGAAAAAGAGACCTGAAGTTCCGCGACGGGCCGGCCGGAGTCAGCCCGGAGAAGCGCCGGCACGATCAATCGTACGGCGGGTGGATCATATCGGCTGGACTAAATGGTTCCTTTGCGGGGAACGGAGCGGCTTGGCCGAGAAAGGTTCATTCTCCGCAGCAGGTCCTGGAAGCGCGGATCGTCGTAGACGGCCTCGAATCCCCCGCCGGCTTTCCAGTGCACTCTGATCCACGGCAACGTGGCCCGATGAGCCTCGTAAGCACTTTCGAGCACCCGAAATGCTTCGTCTTTGTCACCAAGAGCCAGATAGGCCTGGGATACTGTAAGGAACCTAAGCGTATCTTTCTCGAACATCGACGAGATCTCCAACGCCTCTTCCCTCCGCCCGGCCGACACATAAGCCATGCATAAAAAGGCATTCCCCTCTTCAGGCAATAACTCCTTTAAGCGCAGGGCCGCGGCGATCGCCTCATCAGGCATGTTTTTACACAGGTAAGCCGCACACAACACATTGAAACTCGGCCCAAATTTCGGATTCAACTCGAGGGCCTTGTTGGCTTCGACGATCGCTTCATCGAACCGGCCGGCATAGTTGTACAATCCGCCCAGCCAGGCCGTATGCAAAGGCCGGAGCGGGTCGAGGTCGCGGGCGATCTTATGGTGCTCGATGGCTTCGTCGAGCCGGTCGACGAGAGGCAGATACCACGCGTAATGATAGTGGGTCATGGCCACGCTGGGGTTGAGCTCGAGGGCCTGCTTGAAGAGCCTTTCGGCCTTTTCCCAATCCCACTCGTAATAAAGGGCGACATGGGCCAGGGCGCCCACAGCTTCCGCCATATTCTGGTCAAGCTTTAGGGCCTGCTCGGCGGCGGCCCGGGCTCTCTTGAAGGCATCATGCAGCTCCGCGCCGCCGTGACCGAGGGTGATGTATCCCTCCGCGAGACCGAGATAGGCCAAAGGTTCGGCGGGGTCGATCTCCACGGCCTGATGCAGGATTTTCATGCCCTTATCGAAGCTTTCCTGGGTGTTCTGCGACACGTAGAACATCCCCTTGAGATAGGCGTCATAGACTTCGGGGTTGACGGTTCGGGCGGAGGTCAGGCGGGTCTTCTCTTCAGGGAGCAGCTTGAGCGCCAGGGCATCGGCCACATTCTGGGCCACCTCGCTCTGCACCGTGAGTAAGCCGGAGACCTCACGCTCGTAGGTTTTTGTCCAGAGCTGCGTCTGGTCCTCCACCTTGATGAGCTCGGCGGTGATGCGGACTTGGCCCCCCTCGTGACGGGTGCTACCCTCCAGGACATACTCCACGCCGAGCTCCCGGCCGACCTGGTCGATCGGCGTGTCCCCCTTTTTGTAGCGCATGACCGAGCTTCGGGCAATGACGTTCAATCCCGACGGGTTCAGGCGTCCGAGCTGGGAGATCATCTCCTGGGTCAGCCCGTCGGAGAGATAATCCTGCTCGGCGTCGCCGGCGATGTTGACGAACGGCAGGACGGCCAGCCTGAGGGCCGGGGCGAGAGGCGCGGTTCTTCCAAGAATCCGGTCCCGGACGCCCCCGACATTGACGCCGATGAGAATCGCCAGAACGGCGGCCGCAGCGGAACCGACGTGAGCCGCCCGGATCCCGAAGATCCTTCGGACCGGCCGGGCCCTGAGGGGCTTCAGGCCTTCGGCCACCGCTTCGACGTCTCCCTGAAACTCCTCCATCGTCTGATAGCGGTCCCCAGTCCTCTTGGCCAGGGCCCGGAGAACGATTCCATCCATCCCCACGGGCAGCCCGTCCTTGATCTGGGACGGCGGTTTCGGCTCCTTATGCAGGATCGCGTGGATGACCGTCTGGTCGTGATCCCCCTTGAAGGGCGGCTCCCCGGTCAGCATCTCGCAAAGAACAATGCCCAGCGACCAGATGTCCGTCCGCGGATCGAGCTCATCGCCCCGGGCCTGCTCCGGCGACATGTAGGCCACCGTCCCCAATGTCGTCTGTGTCCGCGTCAACGAACTCCCGCCCCGAAGCTTGGCCAGCCCGAAGTCCATGACTTTGGCCCGGCCTTTCTCCGTGACCATGATGTTGGCGCTCTTGATGTCCCGGTGAATGATGCCCTTAGCGTGGGCCTCGCCCAGTCCGGCCGCAACCTGGCCGGCGAAGGCCAGCGCATCCCCGGCCGGGAGAACGCCATCCCGTTTGATCCTGTCCCGCAGCGTCTCGCCCTCCACGTATTCCATGGCGATGAAGGGACGGCCTACGTCCTCCCCCACTTCATGGATGACGCAGATGTTCGGATGCGACAGCGCCGCGGCCGCCCGGGCCTCGATCAGAAACCGCTCCTTGAGCTCGGCCGATTCGGAAAGATGAGGCGGTAGGAATTTCAGGGCGACGCACCGATTCAACTTCAGGTCCTCGGCCTTGAAGACAACACCCATCCCGCCCCGGCCGAGTTCCTCGACGATCTTGTATTTCCCGGCGATGAGCGCGTCCCGCGCCGGGACGGGAATCGGCGTTGCGATGGTTTTTGTCAGGGAAAAGGCCGCATCCTCCGGACCGAACGGCGCCCCGCAGCGGCCGCAGAACCGGGAATCATCGGGATTTTCGACGTGACATTTCAGACACTTCATGACCAGCCCTCCTTGCCATTAAGATGCTCCGATCCAAAACGATGTCATACCTATCTCTCCACGGGGCCCAAATACTTGTCGAGCCAGGCCAGGATCTCCTTGATGTATTCGTTCCGCGGGGGGATGTGGTCGGTGTCGTAGAGAATCATCCGCTTGTGCTCGAGGGGCGTTCCGAGGAATTCGAACATCGGCCTGATGCTCTCCTCCAGGCCGAAGTTCGTGTCGTACCGGCCGTTCAACATCAGCGTCGGCGTTCGGACGCGGGTGACGTAGTTGATTTGCTGAGCTTCGGAACGGACGGCCCGCCCCCGAAGACCTCCCGCACACAAAACGCCGGCCTGAAGACGCTCTTCCACCGCCGGGATGATCGCCCCCAACATGCCGCCCCAGCTCATACCATAAAAGGCGAACTTCCGGCTGTCGATGTCCGGGCGGGTTTCCAGGTAGTCGATGCTGCGCTTGAAATCCTTGACGACCTGGATGAGGAATTCGGTGTAGGCATGGGAATCACCCCCCAAATGAAGCGAAGCCGATTCCGGGAATACGCGTTCGAAAGTCCCTTTATAAACGGGATAGAGGACGGCCCGGCCGTTCTTCACGAGAAAAGAAAGGAACATCGTGAATTCATAGTAGGTTTCGATGTCCCGACTCGAGTTCTCCCAGGTCGAAGCGCTCCCCGGAAAGTAGATGACCGTCTGAAAGGGAGGAAGCGCATTCACAGGCAGAAAGAGATGGGCCAGAACCCGCTCGCCGCCATAAGCGGCGTCGAACGAGACCCGCTCGTGGACCCAGCCGCCGGGGTTTTCTTTCCGCGATTCCACGCGGGCGTCGAGCGCCGTCTTGTCGTAGAAGAACTGGTCTTTGTAGATCTCGAAAATGGGATCGGGCACCGGTTGCCGGACGCGGAGGTCGATAGTGTCCCCGAGGCGCCGGAACGCGAAGGCCGCTTCGGGGACGGCCTCGGGTTGCGGATAGAACGCGCACCGGAAACCGTTCTTGGCGGAGCGATCCATGCTCGGGGCATGACGAATATTCACGGCCTCGTAGGTGTTCTCGCCCCACGCGCCGCCCCGGATGATCCTTCCTGCCTGGGTCTCGTTCCAACACCATTCCCGGACATTGCCCGTCATATCGTAGGCCCCATAGGGCGTGAAGCCCTGGAGGCTTCCGACCGGAACGGTGTCTTGCCCGGTCCCGATATGACTGAAGGAGGCGATGACCGCGATGCCGCCGAGCTGATACAGTTGGAACATCGGAGTGAAAGCTCCTAAAGCCACACCCCAGTGTGCGGAGGTCGGCAGGCTCTTTCCGGCGTATTCGGCGTAGGCCGCCGCCTCATACCAGCTGACGCCCGACACAGGATGATCTCCTTGACCATCGGGATAATCTCCCGCGCTCCAGGTCGAGGGACCGGGCAGGCCTGTCTGGTCCACGAACTCCCGCATCGCTTCTTCCAAGGCAATCTCTTTCCCGTCTTTGATAACGGGGTATTTCCAATATTCCCTGTTCCTGTAGCCGCCCTTGTCGACGAACTCCATGAATTGCCTGTTGGTAACCTCGTGCTTATCGATGAAGAAGTCCTCCAGTTTCCCGATGGCAAGCTCAGCGCCCGGGATACGGACCATGGCTGGAGGTATGCTTCCTTCCTTATCGAGAGTTCTCATAAGTGAGTCTGGAATGCCTGGTTTATCGACCGAAAGTGAGGGCATTTTCCATGTCGACGCCGCGGCCAGGACGGTCTCGTAGCCCTCCTTTTCGAACTTCCAGCGGAAGAACCCAATGGGCATTCGTAATTTCTCGATCGGGGTTTCGCCCACATAGGTCCACTCGGCTTCGGGGGTCGCATACTCCTTCATGTAAGCCTTGGCTCCCGGAGGCTCCGTCTTGACGTCGATGTTTAGGGAGCATTTTGCAAAAAGCTCCGCCAGCTTGGGGTCGCTCCCGAGAATAGACTCTGCCTGGACCGCAAGACGGTAAGGCGGGACGAGGTTTCGCCAAACGTCGTTGTCGGCGATCATCCGCTCGATCTCCGGGAAAGCCACCTGCCGGGCCCAACGGACCTTGTCCTTGTGGTTGAAATAGAGAAAAGCCCCCGCCGCGATCACGACGACCGCCAGCACCGTGGGGACCGCGACAGCGGGGCGGCGGAGGCGCTTCACGAGCGTGCGCATGTTGAACAACCCGGCGGCTTCGGCCTGAAGGGCCTCGTGGTATCTTCTCAAATCAAGGAGCATGTCCCCGGCCGTGGCGTAGCGCGAGTCGCGATTCTTTCTGAGCGCTCGGGCGACGACCTGCTGGAGCTCTTCGGGAATGGGCGGTTTGCGGGCCGCGATGGGCTTGGGCTCCTCGTGGACGATCGAATGAATGATCGACAAGTCCCGGTCGCCCTTGAACGGCAGCTCTCCCGTCAGCATCTCATAGAGGACAACCCCCAGCGACCAGAGGTCGGTGCGCTGGTCCAGCTCGTCCCCACGGGCCTGCTCCGGCGACATGTAGGCCACCGTCCCTAATGTCGTCTGTGTCCGCGTCAACGAACTCCCGCCCCGAAGCTTGGCCAGCCCGAAGTCCATGACCTTGGCCTGGCCTTTCGTCGTAACCATGATGTTGGCGCTCTTGATGTCCCGGTGGATGATGCCCTTGGCGTGGGCCTCGGCCAATCCGGCGGTGATCTGCGTTATGACGGGCAGAGCTTCTTCCGGTTTCAAAGGCCCCCGCTTGACCCTGTCCCGCAGCGTCTCGCCCTCCACGTATTCCATGGCGATGAAGGGACGGCCGTCGTCCTCCCCCACTTCATGGATTACGCAGATGTTCGGATGCGACAGCGCCGCGGCCGCCTGGGCCTCGATCAGAAACCGCTCCTTGAGCTCGGACGATCCGGCAAGATGCAGCGGCAGGAACTTGAGCGCAACATATCGATTCAGCTTCAAGTCCTCGGCCTTGAAGACAACACCCATCCCGCCCCGGCCTAGCTCCTCGACGATCTTGTATTTCCCGGTGACGAGCGTGTCCGGCGCCGGGACGGGACTCGGCGTTGCGATGGTTTTCGTCAGGGAAAAGGCGGCGTCCTCCGGGCCGAGCGGCGCCGCGCAGCGGCCGCAGAATCGGGAATCATCGGGATTTTCGACGTGACATTTCAGACACTTCATGACCCGCGCCCTCCTTTTGGCTTTAATATACTCCGCTTTCCACCTATGTCAACAACTTCCAGCGACCGATAGTCATATCGGATGAATTCCCCCCGGCCTTTACCGGGACGGACCAACGGTGTACAATTTTTCGAGTTGATGCATTGCCTTCGAGGAGGGACCGATGAGAAACAAATCGTGGCTTCTGCCGTGCCTTGCCGTCTTTGTCTTTGGGGACGGCCCGATTCCAACAGCCGCCGAGGTCGTACGCTTTCAACCGGTCAAGGGAGTTCAGACCTACGCCGCCCGTGAGCCGGTGCTCACGCTGAAACCGGGAGACGTCCTTGAGACGAACACGCTCTGGTCGGACTGGTTCGCAGGAAAGGACGCGCCGTGGCCGGGCGAGGTCGGCCCCATCGCCGTCGAAGGCGCCATGCCGGGTGACACGCTCGTCGTCCGGATTCTAAAGATCCGTCCAAACGCGCCGGTCGGCCGGTCCGGAACATCGACGGTCTACGGTTGCCTGACTGCGACCGAATCGACGCCGATGCTCCACGACCCCGTGCCCGACAGGATGTTTCTCTGGGAGATTGATCCGGACGGGCGCTCGGCCGTCCTGGATCTCCCTAAAAGCCGCATCAGGCGGATCCGCGTGGATCTGGTCCCGATGGTCGGCCGTCTGGCCACGGCGCCTCCCGGCGATCAGGCAATCCCGGGAGGGGTGCCGTCAACCTTCGGCGGAAACATGGATACCTCCGAAGCCCGTGAAGGAACAACCGTCTACCTTCCCGTCCATCATGAGGGAGCCGGCTTCTATTTCGGCGATGTCCATGCCCTCCAGGGCGACGGAGAGATTATCGGCAGCGGGATCGAGACGACGGCTGATGTTATTTTTGAATTCGGGCTCCTAAAAAATAAAGAGATCGCCTGGCCGCGGCTTGAAAACGGAGACTTCATTATGGTCGCGGGTTCGGCCCGGCCTCTGCTTGACGCCTTCCGGATCGCCCACGTCGAGATGGTCAAGTGGCTCGAGTCCGAGTACGGCTTCGACCGCTGGGACGCCCTCCAGGTCCTGTCCCAGGTGGGGACGGCGCAGGTCGCGAACGTGGTCGATCCGAACTACACGGTCGTGGCCAAGTTCCCGAAACGTTACCTGCCCGGGAAGTGAATCCCCGCGAAGTCTGGATATGAAAATCCACCCGATGGGAATGTCAGGGCCCGCTCCCGAAGGAGGGACCGGCGAGGGATTGGGAGCGAGATCGCGCTATTTATAGAGGCAGAGGTAGGCGGTTTCGCCGGACGACCGAACCTTGAATTTTTTTCCGGACTCGACGATGAAGCTTTCGCCGGCGCCGTAAGGCTTCCAGTCGGCCGCATCCGGCTGGCGAACGTCCATTTTGCCGCTGACGACAGTCATGATTTCCTTGGTCGCCGTGCCGAATTCATATTCACCGGGGGCGATGACGCCGATCGTGGCCGGACCATCGCCGGTCTCAAAAGCCAGGGATTTCACTTTGCCGTCGAAATACTCGTTGACCTTAAACATGTTTTTTACTCGCTTTCATCAGAAGTTCTACGGCCAGATTGGCCTGGAGCGCGGCAACGGCGGCGACGCGGGGCGCCATAGGGCTCGTGTCCGGGGCGCATTCGCTCTCTTCGTCGCCGCAGATATGGAGCGATCCGAGACGCCTCGTCCGGATTTTGCTGTTCTTTCCGTAGCCGGCGAGACCTGAGGCCGCAATGACGGGCTTGTCGGGAAACCGGCTCAGCCACGTCTCGATCAGCATCTGTTTGGATTCGGCCCGGTCAAAGGCCTCGATCAGGATGTCGGCTTTGCCGAACAGGCGGGCGACCCGCGACGGCGTCACTTTGATATCGTGGATCTCATAGGCACTGAAAGGATTGATCCGCATGAGATTTTCCCGAAGAGCCCGGACTTTTCTCTCACCGATTTGCTCGATGAAGAAATACTGGCGATTGAGGTTGGAGGGCTCCACACGGTCGCAGTCGGCGATAATGAGACGCCCAACGCCGGCCCGGGCCAGGCAGACCGCCGCGTTCGATCCCAACCCCCCGGCTCCGGCGATCGCCACGACGGAGGAACGGAGAACCGCCAGAACCTCGGGGTCATGGGCGGAGAACATCGCTTTCTTCAAGTTCTCACCCGTGTCCCCTACCCGACCGCCGGCCTTCAGGACAATTTCTGAACGAGCATCCGCCGCATTTAAAAGCAGAAAATCCAGGATGTCACTCACCTGATCCGGGGCGAAGACCGGGACTTTTCCGCCGGCGACGCCCTTGCCGACTGCGGCGATCAATCCGGGCGACGGCGCAACCGTCTTTCTTGCCGCCGGCAGAATCTCGATCCGCTTGAGTCCTGGGACGGCGCGTCCGCCTTCCACGAGAACGATATCGGCCCGGGGATGGAGGCGTTCGGCCAGGGAGCGGAGCCCGGATTTATCCGGGTCGTTGTCGATTACGGCGACCCGGTCGGGCGAGACCAGAGCGACGCGGTCCGCTCCGGCCTCCGTGAACAGCCGGGAATCCTTGCCCTTGGGGTCGAGATCGAATCCGTGGGCACAATGCTTGACGACGGCGATCTTCAGTCCTCGCGATTTCGCCTCACGGATCAGGGCCCGGATGAGGTATGTTTTACCGCTTCCCGAAGGCCCGGTGACCGCCGCGATTTTCATCGTTTCTCCCGATCAAGCCAGGCCGAGTTCTCCGTCGATCCCCTGCATGGCCCCGAGGCAGATCGAAATGAATTCGTCGAGATCCATCCCAAGGTTCCGGCTCTCCTCGATTTCCTCTCTCCTCGCGCCCTTGGCAAAGGTCTTTTCCTTGTAGCGTCTTTTGACGAAATCGAGATCGATCGACTTCAGTTTCTTGTCCGGATGCATCAGGGCGGCGGCGATGATCAGGCCCGTCAGCGGATCGCAGGAATAGATGGCCCAATCCATGGGCTCCCGGCAGGGCACTTTTCCGGCATGGGCCTGGACGGCCTGGATGATGGGCTCGGGAATCCCTTTTTCCCTCAGGATGCCCACGGTCTGCTCGGTGTGGTGCTCCGGACTTTTCTCCGTCAGTTCGTAGTCGAGATCGTGGAGAATGCCCGCCAGGCCCCAGGGTTCCGGGTCGTGGCCGAGGCGCTGCGCCAAAGCCCGCATGCAGGCTTCGACCGCCAGGCAATGCTTACGAAGATTTTTGTTTTTAAGATGTGCCGTTAAAAGCTCCATCGCTTCGTTTCGCGTCATGGCCTCTTCTCCTTTTTTTCCTTGGGCTCCTTGGGCTTCTCGGCCGCCCGCTTGACTTCAAAATCCGCTTTGGCCTCAAGACTCATCCGCTCGTCCCTGACCGAAACCTCGATGGCGTAGGCACCCTCGCGATCGGGAAACCAGGCCAGGGTGTTTCTCTCCGACTCGGCCTGAACGATCCGGCGCGCCTCGTTTCCCGATGTGAGAAAAAACGTATATTGAGGCCTGTGAAAGCCCACCGCGGATGCCGTAAACGTGATCTCCTGTCCGGGTTCCTGAGGTGAGGTTTTGTTCGCGGTCAGGGACAACCGGATATCCCTTTCCAGGAAGACAAGCCGGCCGGCTTCATCCGGTCCCTGGATGGGAACGACAATCCGGGGATCCAGCCAGAGCGCTTCAGAAACCAGCTCATCGGCCAAGGCAAATTCTCCGGCCTTCTCCCCCGTCCGGGCGTTGAAAGCCGTCAACAGCGGGGATCGGCAGGAGACATAAACGTTATCGCCGGCGAGCGCCAGACCGAGGACGGATCTCGAGGGAAGGGCGCGCCACCACAGAATGTCTCCACGATGGGCCATCATTCCGTACAACACTCCCTCAGTCGTCAGGACATAAAGCGTGTTGCCGCGGATCTTGGGCCGGGCCGCGACATGCCCACCGACCCGCATGCTCCATCGGAGCCGCCGGCGTTCCAGATCGAATCCCCGGATATGTCGATCCTCGGTTCCGTAATAGGCCATGGTTTCTCTGATGAGCAGAGGCCCGGAGGAACGCCCTCCCGCATCGGTGGACCAAAGGAGGCGACCCGAAGGATTCAAAGCGTGGATCCGGCCGTCTTCCGTCATGAAAAACAGGCCGTCTTCGAAGACCTCCGGGCCGGAGACGACCGGGTTTCCGGCCTCGTAAATCCAGGCGACGCGGCCTTCTCCGGCCGTTTCCAGAGCAAAGATCCGGCCCTCTTCCGTTCCTAAACAGATCTTGTCTTTGAAAAGCACCGCATCCGTTGAGACTTGGCCTTCGATGGACGTTTTCCAGATCAGCGCTCCGTCTTCATCGAGGACATGGACAACGCCGTTTTCATCGACCGCGAAGATTCGCCCGGATGAGACGGCGAGAGTGTCGGAGAGCGGATGCCCGGCTTCGTATGCCCAGAGGACGCCGTCCTTTTCCGAACGGACGGCCAGAATCCGCCCATCCCGAAGGGCGGCGAGAATCGTCCCGTCATCTCCGGCCGCCAAACTCGACGGCGTTCCTTCCATATCCATTTGTTCGGCCACGACGAGTGGAAAAACCAGCCCTTCGGGGTAAGGGGCCGGACGGGGCCGGATCATGGCACAGGAAACACCCGACAGAAGAATCAGTACGGCGACCGGAGCGAGTTTGCGTCTCATGGGATCACGGTTGCGTATCTTAGCACTTTTCTCCCGGCCTCTCAACGCCGCGGCTTTACGGATCCGGGCGAAGTTGGTATGATGCGGGGCGGACATCACATGGCCAACTATATTCTTCTCTACCGGATCCGGAAAGTCGTCAAAAAACTCCTCAAGGAAAAAATCGCCGACGACGAACTGGCCACAACGGCCAAATCCTGCCTCGGCTGCCTGGCCGACGACATCAGCTGGGAAATCCACGACTTGATTAAAGAAAAATACTCCGACGATTGAATAACTTTTCAAAGCCAAGCAACTAAGACTAAGACTTTTTTTTAAGGGACTGCCACCAAGCCATCCGTTTGGCGATGTCCTTTTCGAAGCCCAAGTCTCCCGGCTTGTAATACACGCGGCCTTTCAGGCTTTCCGGCATCGTTTCCATGTCCGTCGTCGCCTCCGGGGAATCGTGGGCGTATTGATATCCCCGGCCGTAGCCCAGCTCCTTCATGAGTTTTGTCGGCGCATTCCGGATGTGAAGCGGGACGGGCTCGTGGGCGCTTTTCTCGACATCCTTGACAACTTCGCCGTAGGCGATGTAAACCCGGTTGCTTTTGGGCGCCGCCGCGAGATAAACGACGGCCTCGGCCAGGGCCAGCTCGCCCTCCGGACTGCCCAGAAAGTCATAGGCCTCCTTGGCCCGGAGGGCGACGGCCAGGGACTGGGGATCGGCCAGCCCGATATCCTCGGAGGCAAAACGGACGAGACGCCGGGCGACATAGAGCGGATCGTCCCCCGCTCTCAACATGCGGGCCAGCCAATACAGGGAGGCTTGAACGTCGGAATTCCTGAGACTCTTATGGAGTGCGGAGATCAGGTTGAAATGCTCCTCGCCGTCCTTATCATAAAAGAGAACCCGCTTCTGAAGCGCTTCCTGGACATCGGCCGCACCGATCTCCGGCGGTTGGGCCAGGCTGGAGGCGATTTCCAGGGTGGTCAAAGCCTTTCTTGCGTCGCCGTCGGCCCAGGCGATCAGAAGGTCGAGGGCCTCTCCGGCAATCCGCCATCCCGCCTCTCCCAAACCCTCTTCCTTGTCCGCAAGAGCGTCCTCGACGATGCGGGCCAGGGCTTCCGGCGTCAGCGGATTCAGGACGAGAACCCGTGTCCGGGAGAGGAGAGGCGCAATGACTTCGAACGACGGGTTTTCCGTCGTGGACCCGAACAGGATGACATCCCCCTTCTCGACATAAGGCAGGAAAGCGCCCTGCTGAGCCTTGTTGAAGCGGTGGATTTCGTCGATGAAAACGACCAGAGGTTTTCCGAACAACCCCCGCCGCTTCTCCGCCTCGGCCATGGCCTCCTTGATTTCCTTGATGCCGGAAAGGACAGCGCTGAAAAAGAGGCAGGGCAGGTCGAAATGCCGGGCCAGCATGGCCCCCAGAGTCGTTTTTCCGGTCCCCGGAGGACCCCAGAATATGATGGACACGAGATGCCCGCTCTCGATGAGCTGGGAGAGGATCTTTCCCTTTCCCAGAATGTGGTCCTGACCGTAGACGCGGTCGAAGGAGCGCGGGCGCATGCGTTCGGCCAGAGGAACCGTCGTCCGCTTTTCGTCCTGGGCCATCCCTTTACCTCCGGGCCGTCCGATCGAATCGATGTTTCTTGCGGATTATATCAGAAGCCCGGATGTCGCGGTAGGGCGGCGCCTTGACCGGGCCTATCGGAAATGGTAAGGTGATTCACGTTGTTGGCTCCCGTGAAAAACAGACTCCCCGAAAATCAAACCTCGGAAAAATCGGCTTCGGCGGCAAAGCTCGTCTATCGGATCGAGGAGGTCGGCCGGATCTCCGGAGTGCCCCTCGAGACTTTGGAAATCTGGGAAAACGAGCTGCCGTTCCTGAATTCCGGCCTGACGGCCGGCGGACGGAAAGTCTTCCGCCGGAAGGACCTGGACATCATTCTCAGGATCAAGGCTCTCCTGGAGGAGAAAAGCCTGACCCTGGCCGGCGTCAAAAGGAAAATCGAGGAGGAATTCGGCCTGACACCTTCCGCCCCGGTGCATCCGGAAAAACTCCGAAAAGCCCTGTGCCTGCTTCGGGAGGAATTGCAGTCCATTGCCGCGGCACTTGAAAAAAAACCGAAAACAGGATAAAAGTATCTGCCTGCGCTTTTAAATCGGATTCCCCGGTCGGGACGTGGCGCAGCCTGGTAGCGCACACGCTTGGGGTGCGTGGGGTCGGCGGTTCAAATCCGCCCGTCCCGACCATTTTTTTCATAAGGACCCTTATCATGGACGACAAAGCCAACGCCGCCGCAGAGAAATTGAAATCCGAAATTCTGGATCCCGCCCGGCTCGTCGATTATCAGGACGGCGCCGTGGTCAGCCGCGAGATCATCCGGGAAAAAACGGGCACCGTGAGTGTCTTCGCCTTCGATGCCGGTCAGGGTTTGAGCGAACACACCGCCCCCTTCGACGCTCTGGTTTTGATTCTTGACGGCAAGGCGGAGATTCTCATCGGCGGCCGGCCGCACATCGTGGAAAGCGGCCGCATGATCATCATGCCCGCCCACGTCCCCCACGCCTTGAATGCGTTGGATCGGTTCAAAATGATGCTCGTCATGATCAAAGCCCGGCCGGAATGACGGACCTTCTCTTCCTCCTGACCAACGACGACGGCCATTTTTCCGCAGGACTCAAGGCCCTCTTGGACGCGGTCCGCGATCTGGGACGGATTGTCACCGTCGCGCCCGACCGGGAAAAGAGCGCAACCTCCCTGTCCCTGACTCTGCGCCGCCCGCTCCGCATCCGCGAGGCCGGTCCCGAAATCTATTCCGTCGACGGAACACCCGCCGACTGTGTTTACATGGCCGTGCAGAAAATTCTGCCGCGGAAACCCGACCTTCTCCTTTCCGGCATCAACCACGGCCCCAACCTGGGACGCCAGGATATCGCCTACTCGGGCACCGTGGCCGGGGCCCTGCAGGGTTCGTTTCTCGGCATTCCCTCGGCGGCCTTCTCCCTGCATGCCGATGTGAAGGGGGTTTTTCACTTCGATCAAGCCGCCCGCATCGCCCGAGAAATCGCCCTCAGGATGACGGCCATGACCTTAGCTCCGGGCTCTCTTCTCAACGTCAATATTCCCCCGCCCCCCGTCAAGGGCGTGCGGATCACGTCCCTCGGCCAGAAGCGATACGATCCTCAGATCATCGAGAAACATGATCCTCGGGGAGCGTCCTATTTCTGGATCGGGACGGGCCGGCCGAAAGCCACGGGAGGCCGAGGCAGCGATATCCGAGCCGTGGCTCAGGGTTTCGTTTCCATCACGCCTCTTCAAACCGACCCGACGGATGCCGTTATGGCCGAAAACCTCCGCAACGCCGGGACGTTCGACGGATGCGGCCGTGACCCCGGAGATTGAAGCCAAGGCCGGGCGCATTGAAAACGCCCTGGCCGCTCTCTCGGAGCAGGAAACCGCCTGCTTTCTCTGTCCCAGAAACTGCGGAGTCGACCGCCGGACCGGGCGCGGTGTCTGCCGCGCGGGAACGACGGCCGTCGTTTCCCACGCCCTTCTCCATTTCGGAGAAGAGCCCGTCCTGAGCGGCGACGGATCAGGAACCATCTTTTTCGCCGGCTGCAACCTGGCCTGCCGGTTTTGTCAGAACTACCAAATCAGTTGGTTCGACGAGGGTCGGCCGGCCGGCGACGACGATCTCGCGGACATGATGCTGGATCTCCGGGACCGGGGCGCTTTGAACATCAATTTCGTCTCCCCCACCCATCTCGTCCTCCCCATACTCAGGGGGCTGCGGAAAGCCGTCCTCAAGGGTCTCGATATTCCGCTCGTTTACAATTCCAACGGCTACGACAGCGCCGCGACACTCAAGGAATTGGGGGGCGTTATCGACATCTACCTGCCCGATGCCAAATATGTCTCGCCCGATCTTTCGTCGAGATATTCGGGAGCGGCCGATTATTTCGAGCGGGCGGCCACGGCGCTCATCGAAATGCACCGCCAGCAACCCCGTCTCGAAATCGATGAGAAAGGGGCCGCCCTCAAGGGCCTTATCATCCGCCATCTCGTTCTGCCGGGCTGCGGGGAGGATTCCCTGAAAGTCCTGCGATGGATCCGCGACAACTTGTCGCCGTCCATCGGACTCAGCATCATGAGCCAATACCGTCCCTGCCACTGGGTGCCGGAGGAACTGAATCGGACCGTGACTCCGGAGGAATACGGCCGTGTCGTGGACTTCGCCCTGAGCCTGGATTTCGAGAACCTGTTCATCCAACCCGAGCCCTTCGGGCCGGACGAACACCTTGTTCCGGATTTCCGGTTGCCGGAGCCTTTCCGCTGGAAAGGCTGATAGCCGGGAACCGGGGAAAGAATCAGGGCCTGCGGACGGAGGGAGTATAACTTCTCGTTCGGGGCAGACTTTTTTCGGGAATATTCAGGGCCGCCGCGATTTCCCTGATTTTCCCCTGAATGACCTGGACATTATCCCGTCCCATGCGCAGAAAGTGTTTCTGGGCCGGGCTGAGCTTCTCCAATTCGGGATCGGCGAAAACATAGGCCAGAACTTTCTGGTCGACCCGGACACGTCCTTCGACAAGAGGCACGGACAGAAGCTCGGACATGGCCCTGATCAGAGTTTCCTTGAAGTCCTGATCCGGATAGCCCAGATCGCGATAAGCCTCCTGGATCAACGGCTGAAGGGATCGATAGAGACGGGCGGCCGCCACGGCGTCGATGGACACGAACACATCGGCGGCCGGGTCATAGCGGTCGAAACTCGCGGGAGCGACATAACCGCGGGAGACCGTGAAGGCCCGGGACGGAACGAAGAAATCGATCTGGGCCCGCGGGCTGACGCCGTTGGCCACGTTGTCCACGGCGGCCACGAATTTTCGGACAAGCTCCTTGGTCTTCAGCCAGGAGGCCAGGCGGGGATGGGACGAGATATCCTGGACCAGCCCCCGGATGATGTCGTCGCTGGTGTCGAGTTCAAGACGGGGCAGAGCGAGAATATCCTCGGGATCATCAACGACGGCTTTCGTGACTTCGCTGATTTCAACGGAATCGGTCGGGACGATGGGCGGGACTCTCCCGGGCTTCCTGTATTCAAGAAAATAGTACAGAAGGCCGCCGACCACGACGACGACGGCCAGGATGGTCAGCCCGATCCGGATGATCTTCCGGTTGTCTTCCATGTCGTTCGCTCTCCTCTCCGGTTCAATTCCCCGGAATGCGATCCGAATCGGGAGGATCGGCCTTGAGGATCCGGATGCTTCCCAATGTCGATCGAAGATAAATCTGCGCCGCGGCCTCTTCCCCGCCGAGACGGCCGTCGATTTCGGACAAGGGGTGTTCGCCTTCGAAATCGAATTCCCCGCTGATCGTTCCTCCGGGCGCCTCGGCCCGGATTTCCGCCCGAACGTCAGGCTGCAGGAAAAGAACGATGTCGCCGTTTTCGACCCGGATCGAAATGTAGTCTTCCTCCCGGAAATCAAGGACTTCGGCCCGGACGGATCCCGAACCCACCTCGGCCTCAATCGACCCGGAATAGTTCTCGATATCCACATTTCCCTGCTCGATGTCAAGAACCACCCGTCCGAAAAGATCGCTGATCCAGATCTCTCCCTTTTCCAAGCTCAGAGGTTCCAGGTTGACGGGTCGGGGAACGCGGATCCGATAATCGATTTCATCTTCGGGTTCATCTCGCCACGACGGCCGCCGGCTGATGCGCACCGAATTCCCCTCCCTTTCGATAAGGATATCGGGTTTTCTGTCGAGCCTCAGTGCGGCGACGCGGATCCCGCCCCGGGCATTGCCCGACCCTATTTTTTCTGCAGAGATTTCCAGTTCGTTCCTGTCCCAACCGGTGATTTCGATAACACCCGCTTCATGTTCCAGAGAGACGGTCCCCCCGGTTTCGAAATCCAAGGTGCGGTTGAACGTCCGGTCGGCCCGGAAGGAACCGCCGGCCCCCTGCTCGACAACGGCGATGATGCAGGAGGCGGCGGCGAAAACGAGAACGGCGGGAATTCCCATGCGTAAAAAGGAAGTTTTGTTCATGTCACCTCCTCAAACCAAGACACCGAAGAGCTTTTTTTTGATTATACACCAATCCACGTCCGGAGCGCCATGCCCATCGGAACCCCAACTCCGGATTTATCCGTATCGTCCGGTGATATAGTCCTCGGTCCGAGAGTCCTGAGGCCGGGTAAAGATGCGGTCGGTTTCTCCGAATTCGACGAGTTCGCCCAGAAGAAAATACCCGGTGGCGTCGGACACCCGTGCCGCCTGCTGCATGTTGTGGGTCACGATGACGATGGTGTAGGTTTTCTTGAGCTCGTACATCAGGTCCTCGATCTTGGATGTGGCGTCGGGATCGAGGGCCGAGCAGGGCTCGTCCATAAGGACGATTTCCGGTTCGACGGCGACCAGACGGGCGATGCACAGGCGTTGCTGCTGTTCTCCCGACAGGAGAACGGCATTCCGATCCAATCCGTCTTTCAGCTCGTCCCAGAGATGGACGGCCCGGAGGCTTTTCTCCAGAGTTTGCTCCAGGAGGCTCGGCTTCCTGATGCCGTGAACTCTCAGTCCGTAAAGGACATTGTCGGAGATGCTCAGGGGAAACGGATTCGGACGCTGAAACACCATTCCGACCTTCTTGCGAAGGCGGAGTAGATCCACGCCGGGACGATAAATGTCCTCTCCGTCCACGATCACTTGCCCACTGATCTTCACCTCGTCGATGAGGTCGTTCATCCGGTTCAAGGTCCGGAGAAACGTCGACTTGCCGCAACCCGACGGCCCAATGAGCGCCGTGATCCGGTTTTTCCGAATCTCCAGGCTGACATTTTTCAGGGCCTGAAAATGGCCGTAGAAGAGGGAAAGATTCTCCACCCTGACAATGCTCATGCCGGCCTCATCCGTATTTCCCCCGGAGATAACCGTCCGTCCTCGCATCGGCCGGAGCGGTGAAGAGTCTGTCCGTCCGGCCCACCTCGACCAAACGGCCTTTCAGGAAAAAGGCCGTCGTGTCGGCCACGCGGGCGGCTTGCTTGACGTTGTTCGTGACCAGAATGATCGTGTAGTTCCGTTTGAGCTGGCGCAGGGAGTTTTCGATTTTCATGGTGGAGATGGGATCCAGACCCGAGGTGGGCTCGTCGAGAAGGATGAACTCGGGCTTGAGGGCCAGGATCCGGGCGATGCACAGCCTCTGTTGCTGCCCGCCCGACAAGTTGCAGGCTTTTTCGTCGAGTCGATCCTTAACTTCCTCCCAGAGACCGGCCTTGTCCAGAGAGTCGGTGACAAGCTCGGCCAGGCGGATCTTGTCTCTGATGCCGGCCAGTTTGGCCCCGAAGGCGATGTTTTCGAAAATCGACCGGGGAAGGGGCACAGGGGTGGCAAAGACCATCCCCAGTTTTCTCCGCAGTTCGACGACATCGACGTCGGGATCGTAAATGTTCCGGCCGTCGATGGCGATGGTTCCCTCGACGCGGGAGCCGCGGATGAGGTCATTCAGCCTGTTCAAGGAACACAGGAACGTGGATTTCCCGCTGCCTGCCGGACCGATGATGCCCAGAATTTCGTTCCGCGCGATATCGAGATCAATGTCTTGCAGAGTCGGAACGCCGTCGAAATAATGATTGAAACCCCGGACGCTGATGGCCGCGTTTGTCATGAATACTTCCGGATGAACTTGTCCATAAGGATGTAGGTGACGATGTTGACCGCCAGAATGGCCAGGATCAGAACGGCCGCCGTGCCATAGGCGTTGTCCATGGAAATGCCCTCGCGGGCCAGGATGTAAAAATGCACGGACATCGTTCGCGATGAGGACAGGAGGGAGGTCGGGATTCTCAGGGCCGAGCCCGCAGTGAAAATCACGGCCGCCGTTTCCCCGATGCTTCGTCCAACGCTGAGAATGATGCCGGTGACGATCCCGGGCAGTGCGGCCGGCAGGACGACCCGGGTCACGGTCTGCCACTTGGTGCCGCCCAGTGAAAAGCTGACCTGGCGATAGGACGGCGGCACGGCCTTGATGGCTTCCTCGCTCGTTCGGATGATGGTCGGCAGGATCATGAAGGCCAGGGTCAGGCTGCCGCTCAGGATGGACCAGCCGAAGCCCAGACGGGTCACGAACAGGATGAATCCGAACAGACCGAAGATGATGGAGGGAATGCCTGCCAGGCATTCAGCGCCGAAACGGATGATCCGCGTCACGGGGTTTTCCCAAGTGTACTCCGTCAGGTAGATGGCCGTTCCCACGCCGAGCGGGGTGGCGATCAGAATGGCCGCAGCCGTCAGGACCATGGTTCCAACGATAGTCGAAAAGATCCCGCCGCCCTTGCCCATGTCAACGGGATTTTCCGTCAAAAAGGCCAAGTCAACGACCGGAAGTCCTTTTTTCAGGACAAAAAAGACAATGAAGACAAGGATGAAAACCGTGGCCCCCGTAAACAGCCATAGCACGGCCTGTGCGATCCCCTGTTCCAGCCGCGGAGGAATTCTCATTTCGTCTTTCTCCGCGACGTGACATTGGCCAAGGTGTTGAGTATCATGATGATGACGAAGAGAATGACACCGGTCGCAAACAGCGCCTGACGGTGTTCCCCGGAGGCATATCCCATCTCGAGGGCGATGTTCGAAGTCAGCGTTCTCACGGGATCCAGGGCCGAACGCGGCACGGCAACGGCGTTTCCGGCGATCATGATCACGGCCATGGTTTCCCCGATGGCCCGGCCCATGCCCAGGATGACGGAGGCGATGATGCCGGAGCGGGCGGCCGGGAGAAGAACCATTTTCACCGTCTGCCAGCGTGTTGCGCCCAACGCAATCGAGCCTTCCCGGTAGGACGGCGGGACGGCCGACAGGGCGTCGATCGAAATGCTGATGACGGTCGGCAGAATCATGATGCCGAGGATGATGGAGGCGGCCAGGACGGACAGCCCGGGCCCACCGAACGTCTCACGGATGAAGGGCACGAGGATGACGACGCCCATGAAGCCGTAAACGACAGAAGGGATTCCGGCCAGGAGTTCGATGACGGGCTTGATGATCTGCCGCAGGCCGCGGGAGGAAAACTCCGTCAGGAAAACGGCGCAGGCCAGGCCGAAGGGAACGCCGAGGACGAGGGCGCCTCCCGTGACATAGAGAGACCCGAGAATCATGGGCAGAAGACCGAAGCTTCGTTCTCCGGGATACCAGTCCATCCCGCCCAGGAAATTTTTCAGGCCGTATTTGAACATGATGGGCGTGCCTTCGACGAAAATGAACAGGGTGATGACGGCCAGGATGGTGACGGCTGAAAGGGCCGTGACGAGCAAGGCCATGCGGATCAGCTTGTCCGTCCGTTCGAGCCTGTTCAAGATCCCCTCGCTTTGGCCGGAATCAGTCCTTCGCTCACGATCAGGGCCTGGCCTTCGGGAGAGAGCACGAAGTCGATGAAATGCCGGGCCAATCCGTCGACCGGACCGTCCGTGATGAACAGGAAGGGACGGACAAGCGGATAGAGACCGTCCTCGATGGCCTCCTCGCCCGGATAAATCCCGTCCAGTTCCAGCGCCTTGACCTGCTTGTTGACAAGCCCGAGGGAGATATAGCCGATGGCGTAGGGATCATGAGCGACGATTTCGCGGACCGTCCCGTTCGAATCCTGGACGATGGCTCGCCGGTAGATCCGCGTCGGCCCCATCACCAGCTCCTGAAACGCACCTCGGGTCCCGGATCCCTCCTCCCGCGTGACGACGGTCATTTCCCGGTCGGCATAGCCGAGGGCCCGCCAGTTCGGAATGTCTCCGGCGAAAATCCTTTTGACATCGGACAAAGCCAGGCCTTGAAGGGGATTCGAGGGATGAACAATGACGGCGAGGCCGTCACGCGCCACAACGATCGTCTTCAAATCCTGTTCGTCCGCTTTGAGCGGTCTCGAAGACATGCCGATCGTCGCGGCTCCGCTCCGCACGGCCTGGATGCCGGCGCTCGAACCCCCGCCCTGGATATTGATCGAGGTTCCCCTGTGATGTTCCATATACACTTCGGCCCATTTGTCGGCAAAGGGCTGGACGCTTGTCGAACCGGCCACGGTCAGATCGCTTTCCGAATCGGACAGCGAACATCCCGCCGCCAGAAGAAAGACCATCATTCCAACAATCCAACGCCACATGGTGAGAGCCCGATTATATCAAATTCTTCTCTTCAAAACGCCTGAGCTTCTCCTCAAAAACGGCCTGGGCGCTTTCATGGTCCGAGGACAGACGCTCCAGTTCGGAATACAGGATTTCGCTTTCGGACTTGACCCGATGCAGAGACTTGGAGAGCTCGGCGATCCGGGCGCCGTTTCCGGCCTCCGAGGCGGCAATCAGATCCTGCGTCAATTCCCGGATGCGGGCATCGTTCTTCTCGATCTTCGCCTCGATTCCGGCCATTGTTTTCTCGAGGGGCTTTAAGGTTTTCGACCGCTCGGCCGTGAGTTCCGATTTCAGTCGACGGAGCTCCCGCGGATCCGGACGCGTCTCTTCCGGCGGAGGAGCGGGCTTGGCCCGCCCGGGGGGTTTTTCCTCGTCCTTCCATCCCACCTTCTCCAGAAACCGCCGATAACCTCCCTCATGGACGGTGACGGCATCGTCGTCGAAAACGACGAGCCGGTCGGCCAGAGCGTCGAGAAACATCTCGTTGTGGGTGACCATGATGACGGCCCCGTCGAAGGAGTCGACGGCCTCGAGAAGAGCGTCGCTCGATGCCATGTCCAGATGGTTGGTCGGCTCGTCAAGAAGGAGGACATTGACCGGGGTTGTGATGAGCTTGGCCAGCATGACGCGGCTTTTCTCGCCGCCGGACAGGACGCGGATCCTCTTCAGGGCGTCGTCGCCCTCGAACATCATGGCCCCGCAGATCTGGCGCACCCGGCCCGGATCGGCCTCTGCGTCGGCCGAGGCGACCTCGTCGAGGACGGTGTTGCCGTCCGAGAGAGAGGCCACATTGGTCTGTTCGAAATAGCCGAGAGCCGCGGACTGGGGAAAGGCAATCCGGCCCCGTTCAGGTTCGAGCCGGCCGGCCAGGAGCTTGAGAAGCGTGGTTTTGCCCTTACCGTTCCTTCCGACGACGAAGATCCGGTCCCGGGCGCCGATGCAAGCGGAAAAATCCTCGATGAGAGGTTTTCCGGGCTCATAGCCGAAAGTCAGTCCCGAAACGTCCATCGCATAGGTGTGATAAAACGGCTTTTCCGTGAAGGCGAACTCCAGGTTTCTGATCGCCGCCAGCTTCTCCTTTTTTTCCATTTTTTCCAGCGATTTGACGCGGGACTGGACCAGGCCGCCGAGCCGGGCTTTGGCCCGGAACCGGTTAATGAACAGCTCCATTTCCTTGCGCTTCCGTTCGTCGTTGACCCGCGTTTTTTCGTAGATCTCCTCGTCCTGGGCGATCTGGGCGTAATATTTTCCGGTGTCCCCGGGTATCTTCCGGACCTTGCGCCGGTGGATGCCGAGAATGTGGGTCGCGACCGTGTCCATGAAACTCCGGTCGTGGGTAATGAGCATGAGTTCGCCGGGCCAGGCGACAAGGAACCTCTCCAGCCAGCGGATGGAAGTGATGTCGAGGTAATTCGTCGGCTCGTCGAGCAGGATCATTTGATAGTCGGCCAGAAGCACCTTGGCCAGATTGAGCCGGACCTGGTATCCCCCGGAGAGTTCGGCCGGCGGACGGTCCATGTCCTCGGGCTGAAAGCCCAGCCCGGCCAGGACTTTTTCGGCCCTCCAGCATTCGTGCCGGCCGTCCGGAGGAAGGGCCGAGACGGCCTCGTCGAAGACGGAGTCCGCCCTGAAAACCAGACGCTGCTCGACATAGCCGATCCGGTATTTTTTCGGTTTGACGACCTCGCCGTCGTCCGGCGTCTCCTGTCCGGCAATGATCCGGAAAAGCGTCGTTTTCCCGTGGCCGTTGCGGCCGACCAGCCCGACGCGTTCGCGCGGGTTGACCTTGAAGCCGATGTTTTCGAAGAGCGTCTGCCGGCCGTAGCTCTTCGACAGGCCGTCAACGGTGATCATGAGAGAGCCGTCCCGTCCGGATCAGAACCCCAGTTCTCTCAGGATATGGTCCGCACCGGAGAACTTTTCGGTGATGAAGAGCACATAACGGATATCGACACTGATCGAGCGCTGGAGCTCGGGGATGACCAGATAATCGCCGATGACGCTCTCATAGGTCATATCAAAGATGATGCCGACGATTTCCCCGTCGGCGTTGAGTGTCGGCGATCCGGAATTTCCGCCCGTGACACTGGCCGTATTCAGGAAGCACACGGGGACATCGCCGAGGAGGGAATCGGCATAGCGGCCGAAGTCCCGGTACTCGAACAGGGCTTTGAGTTTTTCGGGCACGATGAACGGAAATTCGCCCGTCTCTTTTTCCACAACGCCCCCAAGTGTCGTCAGGGGAAGATAGGCAACGGCGTCCCTTGGGATATACCCTTCGACGGGGCCGTGAGTGAAACGGATTGTGGAGTTGGCGTCCGTGGCGATTCGTCCTCCGGTCATTTGAAGCAAGGCCTTCTCGTAAACCATCTTGAGATCGGACCGCTCCTGGCTCATGGCTTTGCCCTGTTCACGGAGAACCTTGAGCTCCTGTTCGAGATCGGCGGCCAATCCGAGGAAGGGATCCTTGAGCACGGCAAGTTGAGCCGGCGTCATGGACAGCATCTCCAGCCTGCGTTTCGGATCGGCCAGCGAGGTTTTCTCATAAAGGCCGTCAACGAAAGCCTCCACGGCCTCAGGAGAAGGATCCGCGGCCAGCATCTTGAACGCGGCCGGAATCTGCTCGGGGGACAGCTCGGACAGCTTTTTCAACTGGTGCTTGAAAAAGGCCTTGTCCGTCTCGAGAACGTAGCCGCGCTCGGCCAGCTCGATGCCCTGGCGGATATAAGGCGCGTTCCTCTCCTGGAAGCCGGGTTCGCGGTCCTTGTCGGGTTTCTGAAACTGCTCGGCGGCCCTGATGAGGGTGTGGGCCTGGGAGAGAAGCGTGGAGCCGAAAAACGAACTGACGATATTGTTCAGGAACTCGTTTTTCCCGGAAAAGGCCTTGAGCCGCTCCATGTAAGCCTCGATGTTCTCGAGGGCGCCGCCAAATTCTGCTTTTCGTTTCGGGTCGGCGCTCAGCCAGTCCCGATGGGCCTGTTCCTCGCAAGCTTTTCTTTCAAGCAGGCCGTATTTTTCCATTCCCTCGAGTTTACCCGTCATGTTTTTATGACTGTTGTTGAGGCCCTGGAGCTTGGAGGCGTAACGGATTTCAACGGTCTTATCGCGGCCCGCGGCCTCTTCCAGGAAGCGGATGATGTCCTCGAATTCCGCCTTTCTTCGCGCCATGGACTCCATGTCGGTGCTGAGTTCCGAGAGCGCGAAGTTCCGGTAGGTTCGTCCCGGATAGCCCATGACGAACGTGAAATCCCCCTCTTTGACTCCGTCGAGGGAGATCTTGAAGTGGATCTTGGGCTCATAGGGCACGTTGTCGGCGCTGAAAGCGGCGCCGCTTCCATCGGGGGCGACGTAGGCTCTGAGAAACGTGAAGTCGCCGGTGTGACGCGGCCACATCCAGTTGTCGATGTCTCCGCCGTAATTGCCGATGTCCTGGGGCGGGGCGTAAACGAGGCGGACATCGCGAAGACGCTTGAATCGGAACAGGTAGTATTCGTTTCCGCTGTACATCGAGGCCACGTTGGCCCGGATGTCCGGCCCGGCTTTTTCCGTCCGGGCCACGATATCCCGGGTCGCTTTTTCAATGGCATCATATCTCTGACGCGGAGTCATCCCCTTCTTCAGGCGGGCCTGGATTTCAGCCGTGACGTCTTCGTATCCAAGCAGAACGTCGGCCGTGTAGCCCTGGGCCGGAATTTCCTGGTCCAGGGAGGCGGCCAGGAAGCCGTTCCGAATATAGTCGTTCTCCTTGTCCGCGGCCCTCTGGATGGCGCCGAAGGCGACATGGTGATTGGTCAGGATCAGGCCTTTGGAACTGACGAATTCGCCCGTCCCCCCGCCGAACCAGACGACGGCGCTCATGAGGCCCGTGCCGTCCGTCTTGTAGAGGCCGCCCGGATCCATGCGCAGGCCCAGGCTTTTCAGATCAAGGGTCTTCATCTGGTGGGGCAGCCACATGCCGTCGTCGGCCGGGGCCGCCGCCGCCCAGCACAGAATTAGAGCCAATAAAAGAATTCTCGCCGTTTTCAACATTGTTTTTTCTCCCATTATTCTCCGTCCCGGGATTCGAAAGACTTGGAGAGTTTACAATGACACAAAACCCCCCTCCCAATCAAGTCAGGAGCTGCACGTGAAAACGCATTTTTTTACTTTCATCTTTGATCTTCTGCGTTTTCACCCTCCGGGCGTACCGATCTTGCCATTCCGCCTGCGTTGCAGCCTGTTCGACGTAGCTCAACTACGCCTTCACAAGCCGCTTCCTTGTCGGAACGGCAACCTCAGCACGCGTGCAGCTCCTTTGGGGTCCGGAGTGAATTTGCTTTTTGTGCGGATTTCGTTATAATAGGCCGCCGTGTCGGGGAGTAGCGCAGCCCGGTAGCGCACAGCGTTCGGGACGCTGGGGTCGTGGGTTCGAATCCCACCTCCCCGACTCGTTTCCAGCCATGATCATCAAGGACATCAAAAAATGCTGCCCCTTCCCTTCCGGAGACAGGGCCGTCTTGAGAGAGCTGCTTCATCCCGGAAAGGAAAACCTCGATCTTCGTTACAGCCTGGCCCACGCCGTCGTGCATCCGGGCCGGACGACCCTTCCCCACCGGCTGAAAACGTCCGAAGTCTATTACATTCTCGAAGGCCGCGGCCTCATGCACATCGACGAGGAATCGACTGAGGTCTTCCCCGGACAGGCCGTCTACATTCCGCCTCACGCCGCCCAGTTCATCAAGAATACCGGCCCGAAGGACCTTGTCTTCCTCTGCATCGTCGACCCGGCCTGGCGGCCCGAAGACGAAGACATTCTCGCCGAGGAGACATGACGGCTTCGAACGGGTGTTTCGGACGGTTGCTGAGGATCGATCTTTCGAGGCGGTCATTCCTCTACGAAGATCTGCCGGCTGATCTCACCGGCGAAGTCCTGGGAGGAAAGGGATTGGGCTCCCGTCTCCTGACGCGGGAGAATCCCCCCGGCGTCGATCCTCTCGGGCCGGAAAACCGGTTTATCCTGACCGTCGGTCCGGCCACCGGAACGGGTTTCTGGAGCCATGCCCGGGCCGCCGCCTTCGCCAAAAGCCCGGCCACGGGCGGCTTTGCGGAATCCTACTGTGGGGGAACCCTCGCTCCGAAAATCAAGGGCTGCGGCGTTGACGCCGTCGTTCTTGAGGGCAAAGCTTCCGGATTGACCGTGCTCCATGTCGACGAGACCGGCGTCGTTTTCGAGGAGGCCTCCCGACTCAAAGGCATGGAAACTCATCTTGCCGAACGGCAAATCCTGGGCTCGGCGGCGGCCGGCGCCTCCGCTCTCTGTATCGGTCCGGCCGGAGAAAACCTCGTTCGTTTCGCCTGCATCAAGTCGGATCGCTGGCGGAGCTTCGGCCGCTGCGGCCTCGGAGCCGTCCTGGGATCCAAGAACGTCAAGGGCATCTCCTTCTGCGGACGGAAAACGGCCGAGGTCGCCGATCCAACCCTTCTCCGCGTCCTGATCCGCGATGTCGCCCGCAAGGCCGCCGAATCCCCGGTGACGGCGCTTTACCGCAGACTGGGGACCCCCCTTCAGGTCGCAGCCACCAACGCCCGGAAATGCTTTCCGACCGGCTACTGGACGTCCGGCTATTTCCCGAAGTGGGAAACCCTGTCCGCCGACTACATGTTGAAAGAGTTCGACGTCAAGCCCACGGGATGTCCCAACTGCTTCCTCAAGTGCACCAAGCATTCCCGCATCCTTCGCGGACGGCATGCGGGACTGGAAATCGAAGGTCCCGAGTACGAGACGATCTATGCCCTCGGCGGGCTGAATGAAATCGAGGGCCTCGAGGAGGTCGCCTGGCTCAATGATCTCTGCGACCGGCTCGGCCTGGACACCATGAGCGCCGGAAATATCACGGCTTTTGCGGCCGAAGCCCGAAGGCGCGGCCGGATCGACTTCGAAATCGGACCCAACAATCCGGACGCCGTGGCCGAACTCCTGACCCTCACGGCGGAACGCCGCGGCGTCGGCGACCTTTTCGCCCGGGGCATCCGCGAGGCCGCGACCGAACTCGGCCTCGAAGACGTCGCCGTCCACGTTAAAGGTCTCGAACCGGCCGGATTCGAGCCGCGGGTGCTGAAGGGAATGGGCCTGTCCTACGCCACCTCGGCCCGGGGCGCCTGCCATCTTCGCGGAACATTCTACAAGGCGGAACTCTACGGAGAGGCCGATGCCGGTGTCATCCCCGGAAAAGCCCGGGCCGTCATCGACTATGAGGATCGGGCCGCACTTTTCGACTGCCTGATCCTCTGCCGGTTTTTCCGGGATTTCATCCTATGGGACGAACTCGGACACCTGATCGAGGTCCTGACCGGCCGCGCCTATTCCAAAGCCGGCCTCGAAGTGCTGGCCAACGCCGTGACCCAGGAAACGCGGAGATTCAATTTGAGAGAGGGCTTGGGAGAGGATTTGGACACGCTCCCACCACGCTTGCTCAACGAAAAAACCGTCGAAGGCGCGGCTCTGCCGGCCGAGGAACTCGGCCGGATGCTTGCGGAATACAACGCTCTCCGTTCGGCCCGGGAGAGCGGCAAACGTCAGACAATCGAAACGAGCTCGTAGTCCCTTCGCCCCAGCCCCAGTTCTTCTCCCCGGCGGAGCTGGATCTCCCAGTCGATGTCGTAACCCGACCGAAAAACATCCGAACCGGCCGTCCTGAGGACGAGATCGATGGACGCCTTGTCCACGGCGACCGGATCGCAGGCCCCCAGAATGCCGATATCCTCGACGATTCTCGGCTGATCCCGGGACATGCAGTCGCAGTCCTTGGTCACCCGGATGAGAACATTGATGAACGCCGACCGTCCTTCGAAATTCTTCTGAACCAACCGGGCGTATTCGGCCATTTTCTCCTGGACGCGACGGGCGTCGCCGTGCCAGCTGATCTTGACGGCGCCCCGCTTGCAGACGGCCAGGCATTCCCCGCAGCCGATGCACCGTTTGCCGTCTATGGCGACATGCCCCTCGGCCTGAACGATGGCCTGTTCGGGACAGAAGTCCAGGCAAAGGCTGCAGTTCCGGCAGAGCTTGGGATTGATGCGGGGATGGACGACGGAGTGCTGATCGAGCTTTCCGGCGCGCGAGGCACATCCCATGCCCAGATTCTTGATCGCTCCACCCACGCCGGTCTGCACGTGTCCCGTGATATGGCTCAGACAGATCAGGACGTCGGCATCCCGGATCCCCGGTGCGATCCGGGAGCTCATCGGAGAATCCGCTGATGCGGGCGCCGTCTTGTCCCGGCCGAGAAGACCGTCGGCGATGATCACCGGAACTCCCACCGTCTCGGGTGTGAAACCGTGTTTCCAAGCCAGCCGGATGTGTTCGACGGCGTTCGACCGGGGCCCGGTATAGAGAGTATTGGTGTCGGTCAGAAAAACCCTCTCCGTGCGGGTCCGGACCTCGTCGATCACACCCCGGATCCATGGCGGCTTGATGTGGCCCTTGTTGCCCTTTTCGCCGAAATGGATCTTGACGGCGGCGAAATCCTCCTTGGCGACGGTCTCGTTGAGTCCGATCCTGCGGTAGATTTGGAGGATCTTGTCCCTGACAACCTCCGGGGATTCCTTTTCAGCCGCAGCCAGAAAAAAAACCGGGACCTTACCCATGGAAAACCCGGTCGGCGGCCCGGACTCCCGCGCCCTGGAAGAGGCAGGCTCCGAGCGAAACGAGACTGCGTTCGACGGCCTGGAGAGCGAATCGAATCTGTTCGGCGGTCAAGTTCCCCATATGGCCCATGCGGAAAACCTTTCCCGCCGTATGAGCCAGCCCGCCCGCCACAACAATATTGTTGGCATAGAGAACACTCCGGAAGGCCTTGTCCTCGACGCCTTCGGGATAGGTCACGACGGACAGTGTCGGGGCCAGGCAGGACGGATGAGTAAAAAAGCCGAAACCCATGGCGGCCAGTCCGGCCCGAACGGCTTCGGCGTTGCGGACGTGGCGGGAAAATCGCGCCTCGAGACCTTCCTCCAGCACAATCCGCAGCGCTTCACCGAAGGCCCGGATCTCGTTGACGCAGGGAGTCGCAAAATAGACCGTGGGATCGGTCATGACGGGCAGCCAGCGCAGGATGTCACTGTAATATGCGGGAACGGCGGCCAGGCTGCGTCTCTTGTCCACAGCCCGGCGCGAAAAAACGCAGAGAGCCAGTCCGGGAGGCGCCCCGAAACACTTCTGAGCCGCCGAAAAGACGACGTCGATCCCCCAGTCGTCCATTTTTTCCGGCACACCTCCCGTGGCGCAAACTCCGTCTACGATAAAGAGCGACCCCGCCGACTTGACCCGGGCGGCATAGGCTTCGACGGGGGCCATTGCGCCCGTCGCCGTGTCGACGTGAGTGCAGACGACGACGTCATAGTCCGCGCGGCCCAGCGCAACCGCCAGGTCTTCGGGGGAGACGACGGTTCCCCACTCGGCTTCCAGAACGTCATGGGCGATTTGAAAAGACGAACAGATATCGCCCATCCTTCGGCCGAAGTAGCCTTGAGAGAGAACCAGGACCCGTTCTCCCGGGCCGACGACGTTCAGAAGCGCCATCTCCATGGCCAGTGTCCCGCCGCCGGAAACAATGAAGGCTTCCCCTTCGGCGCAAAAGACAACCTGCTTGAGATTCGCGCAGGCTTCGCGCAGCTCCGCGGCCATCTCGGGACCGACATGAGAAACCGTGGGTCGGGCCAGGACCTCGAGAATGCGCGGGTGGACCGGGCTCGGACCCGGGATCAGCAGAAGTTTTTCCTGGGACATGGGACCTCCTTTTTTCGGCGCATCGGCTTTCATTTTACCAGAAGCCGGGTTGAATCCCCAAGGCGGTTCAAATGATTGACAGGCATCCCTCCGCGGTGCTATACATGGTTCAACCTGAATCGGAAGGACGATCATGAAGACGGGCAAAGCGTTTTTCTTCCGCCACTTCGAAGGTTCCCTGATCGCACTCATCCTGGTCGGCATCGCGGCCATCGCTCTTCTTGTCCAATTCGAGTTCGCTTTTCTGAATTTTTTCTTTCTTCCCGTCATCCTGTCCGGATACTACCTGGGGAAAAAAAAGGCCGTCCTGACCGCCATCCTTTGCATCCTCCTTGTTTTCCTCTACTTCATTTATCTCAACCTGTTTACCACACCTGAAGAATCTCTGGACTTCAACACGGTGATTCAGGTGCTGACCTGGGGCTGTTTTCTTGTCGTGACGGCGGGAATCATCGGAGGGGTCTCCGAACAGCGCGAAACCAAGGTCCGGAATCTCGGAAAAGCCTATATCGGCGTCCTGGACATCCTTCTTCGTTACCTGGAAGCCGCCGACGAAGTTCAACCGCGGTCTCTGCGGGCCGCCGCCCTCGCGGGTCGGATTGCCGATCAGCTCGGCCTTGACCGCCGGGACATCGAAAACATCAAGTCGGCCGCTCTTCTTTATGAGAGCGATCGCCTGCCCTCCAGCCTTTCGCTGCTGGATCAAGCCGCCGATTTCGTCAAGGACGATCTCCGGACTTCGAAATCCGAAATCAGTTCGCGGGAGCGTGTGCTGGTGACGACGGCGGCCTGCCTGATGAAAGAGGTCGAACCTTTGCTGACCGGCTATTTCCGCCATTACGTCGAATACGCATCAGTAGAAGACAAGAATCTGGAGGTGGTCCCGACAGGAAGCGCCGTTATTGCTCTGATCGATCGATATATCAAAGCCTTTCCCAAGGGGGAGCCGGACACCGATGAAAAACTGGCTTTCCTGGCCGAAGTCGGCCCGCTCAAAGACCGCACCTATCCAGAACCCGTACTCGCCGCTTTTCGCGAAGCCATCTTCCCCTCCTAAGCTCCGGGTCTGTGCGTCATAACGCCGGTGTTTTTCTTCTTTTCCAATAATCCGGCGTTATGACCCTTCGGGCGTGCCGATCTCACCATTCCGGCTTCGTTGCACCTTATTGTCCCCCGCAAGGAGGTTTCTGCGAGGCGCAGGGGGGATCCCGGCTCTTTTAACGCACAGCCTCGGGAATTAGTCGGCGAAGTAGCCGGCTCTGTGTCGGATGGTAAAACTGCCGGTCTTGACCTTCACCTGGATGCGACGGAATCCGCCGTCGGCCTTGTAGTCCCGCGGGGAATAAAACAGAAGGTAATAGCTTTCCGCCGCGTCGGCCGCTCTGCGGAAGGCCGCGGCCGGATCGGATGAGGCGGTCGTCAACCCGCCCGTCGCTCCGGCGATCTCCCGGAATGCGCTGTAGATGTCCTCGGATTGTTCGACCATGATCAGTCCCGAGGGCCGTCTTTCCGTAATGTCCATCTGCTGAGCCGGGGTCCGCGTCAAGAAGAGGAAATGAGCGGAGAGGGACGAGTCCGAAAAGGCTTTCATGATCTCTTCGACATTCACGTTGAGTTCCCGGCGATAGAAATCGAACCTGTCCATAAGCGTGAAGACGAAGCTCATCTGGTCCAGGGACATGTCCATGGTCTCGCTCAGAACCCTCGGGTGAAGCTTGGGGATCTCCTCTTTCTGGTAAAAGAGAAAGACGTGCTTCGAGCCCTCCCTGTCTTTCAGGAACCGGGCGAATTCGATCATCTTGGCCTGATCGACGACGCGCAGGGTTTCGAGGCGGTTCAGGGTTTCCTCGTAATAGGTCAGGGATTCTTCCGTGATTCCCCCGGACAGCAGAGAGTGAAGCTCCCTCATGATGTTCTTGTATTCCGTGCCGCCGATGGCGACATCGGTCCGCAGGATGCTCATGAGCCTGTCTCTGACGGCATCCCGGCTCATTTTTTCCAGAGCATCGCCCTTCAGGCTGTAACTTCGGAGGGGCGTGATGACGATGAGCGTGTCGCCGGGAAGAAAAATGTCGGTCAGAAAATGGTCGACGGCCTTGGCGATCTCGGGAAAATAATCCGAGAGTTGGAAGAGGAAGACAAAGGTCCGGCTGACCCGGGGATCGGGTGTTCGGCCTTCCTCTCTGAGAACGCTTGTTTTTTTGACGAGAACGACCCCGGAGATGTCCTGGATCCGGCCGTCCTCGATCAGTTCGAAATCCTCGATGCCGAGATTGTCGACGAAGACATCCCCTTGAAAGACCCGGACGGGGACTTCGATGTTGACGACTTTCACGACATGCGAGATGTCCTGCCCGCCGACGGCTCCGGCGGCCAGCACCGCGGCCGCGGCAAATCCGAACCATGCTGTTTTTTTCATATTAGGGAACCTGTTCAGCCTTGATGAGATTCGTCGTGCCGGGGACTCCCAGGGGAACCCCGGCTGTGATAACGACGGTCTGCCCTTTCCGGACCAGACCGGTTTTCCGGGCCGAGGTCAAAGCCGAAGCGACCATGGCGTCGGTATCCGTCATGGATTCTCCCAGAACAGGAATGACGCCCCAGCTCAAGGCCAGCCGGTTGCGCGTCTGTTCCAGGGGGGTATGGGCGATGATCGAGCATTCCGGACGGCAACGGGAGACAAGCCGGGCCGTGCCGCCCGAATGGGTGAATGTGATGATCGCGGCGGCCCGAATGTCGGCCGCGAGACCGCAGGCGGCGCGGGCCACGGCCCCCGGCAGGGAAACAGGGGTATCGAGATCTTCCGCGCCGGGCCGGAGACCGAGCGAGGGTGTCCGCTCGGCTTCCTCGGCGATGCGGCTCATCACGGCCGCGGATTGGACGGGATAGCGGCCGACGGCGGTCTCCTCGGAAAGCATGACGGCGTCCGTTCCATCGAAAATGGCATTGGCGACGTCGGTCACTTCGGCCCGGGTCGGGCGGGGGGCATCGACCATGGAACGCAGCATCTGGGTGGCCGTGATAACAGGAATTCCGGCCCGGCCGGATTTCCGGATGAGAAGTTTTTGGATCCGGGGAATTTTTTCAAACGGAATTTCCACGCCCAGATCGCCCCGTGCGACCATGATTCCGTCGGCGACCTCGACAATGGCGTCCAGGTTATCCAGGGCCTCGTGCTTTTCGATCTTGGCGATCACCGGAATCTCTTCACCGTGACGCTTCATGTGTCTTCGGGCTGCGGCGATATCCGACGCTTTTCGAACAAAAGACATGGCCACAAAGTCGACCCCGTTTTGGATCCCGAAAACCAAATCGACTTTGTCTTTCGCCGTTAGGCTGGGGGTTTGAAGCGTCCGGGTGGGCAAATTGATGCCTTTGAAAGAACTGAGAGGCCCTCCGATAATGACCCGGCAGCGAATGTCCCGATCCTTGACGGACAGCACTTCGAGTTCCAGGGCCCCGTCGCTGAGAAGGAGAACATCCCCTTTCCGAACTTCGGCGGGCATGGCCCGGTAATTGACCGAAACCTCCCGCTCGTCTCCCGTCACCTTTCGGGACGTCAACGTGAACTCGGCGCCCGGCTCAAGCATGATCGATCCGGAATCGATGGGACCGATGCGGATTTTCGGCCCGGCCAGGTCCTGAAGAACGGCCACCGGCCGGCCGAGCCGCCGGGATAGACGGCGCAACCGCGCAATGACCTCCCCGTGCTCCCGGTGAGTGCCGTGGGAAAAATTAAGACGGGCGACATTCATCCCGGCCAGGATCAGACGCCTCAAGGTTTCCGGCGATCTCGAGGCCGGGCCGATGGTGCAGACGATTTTGGTTTTTCTCATGACATCGGTTATTATTATAAAGGACAGTTGACACCCAAACAACCCGGTGTTAGCCTGATATCCTCATGTCCATGCCGGATTTCTCATGAATAAGGAGTGCGCATGACAACACGGTCCAGAGTCTTTATGAAAAGTGCGGCGGGGCCTCTCCTGCTGTCGCTGCTTCTCATTGTCCTCGTCATTCCCGGATGCTCGCCGAAGAGCGATACGGCCGTTCAGCCTCCCGTTGCAGCCAAGAAACCCGTTGAACTGACCGCGCACGGACACACCCGGATCGACGAGTACTTCTGGCTCCGGGAAAGGGAGAATCCCGAGGTCATCGCCTACCTCGAGGCGGAAAACGCCTATACCCAGGCTGCGATGAAGCATACCGAAGTGCTCCAATCCAAGCTCTTCGATGAAATCGTGGGCCGCATCCAAGCCGTCGACATGTCCGTTCCTTATCGCAAAAATGAGTATTATTACTACACCCGGTTCGAAGAAGGCGGCGAGTATCCTCTGCACTGCCGGAAAAAAGGCAGCCTGGACGCTCCGGAGGAGATCCTGCTCGATGTCCCCGCCATGGCCGAAGGGCAGGCTTATTTTCACGTCGCCGGGCTTTCGGTCAGCCCGGACAACCGGCTCCTGGCCTTCGGAACCGACACCGTAAGCCGCCGCCTCTATACGCTGCAGATCAAGAACCTGGAGACGGGAGAGATCCTGCCGGAACGCATGATCAACACCTCGGGTTCGGCGGCCTGGGCCGACGACAACGCCACGTTTTTCTACACGGTCAAGGACCCGACAACCCTCCGCACTTTCAGGATCATGCGCCACGTCCTGGGAACCGATCCTTCCGACGATGTCGAGGTTTTTGCCGAAAACGACGAGACCTTCAGTGCCGGAGTCTACCGGACCAAGTCCGACGCCTACATCATGATCGCCTCGATGAGCACGCTGTCCAACGAATTCCGCTTTCTTGAAACCGGACGTCCCGCAGGAGAATTCAAGATCGTCCAGCCCCGGGAGCGCAATCTCGAATACAGCGTGGAACATCTGGGGAATGTCTTCTACATCCTGACCAACGACAAGGCGGAGAATTTCCGCCTGGTGTCGGCCCCCGTGTCGCGGCCGGGCAAGGCCCACTGGACCGAGGTCATCCCCCATCGCCCGGATGTCCTGATCCAGGGCATCGAGGTTTTCAAGGACTATCTGGTTGTCGGAGAAAGGAAGGCGGGATTGACCCACATGCGCGTCATCCGCTGGAAGGACCGCTCCGAGCACCATCTCGATTTCGGCGAGGAAACCTACGCCGTCTTTCCCTCCCAGAACCCGGAAATCGAAACCGAAGTCGTCCGCTACAGGTACACATCCCTGACGACGCCCATGTCCGTCTTCGATTACAACATGAGAACGCAGGAGAAGACCCTCCTCAAGCAGGACGAGGTCGTCGGCGGCTACGATCCCTCCGCCTACCACGCCGAGCGCTTTCACGCGGCGGCGGCCGATGGAATCGAAGTGCCGATCTCTCTCGTCTACCGGAAAGATCTCAAGACCGACGGCCCCCAACCCCTCCTTCTCTATGGATACGGTTCCTACGGAGCCAGCACCGACCCCACATTCAGCTCGGTGCGTCTGAGTCTTCTCGACCACGGGTTCATTTACGCCATCGCCCATATCCGCGGCGGCCAGGAGATGGGCCGGGCCTGGTATGAGGACGGCAAGCTCCTCAACAAAAAGAACACCTTCACCGATTTCATCGCCTGCGCCGAGCATCTCATCGACAGACAATACACCGAACCCGGCAAGCTCTTCGCCATGGGCGGAAGCGCCGGCGGGCTTCTCATGGGCGCCGTCGTCAATATGCGCCCGGAGCTTTTCCGCGGCGTCATCGCCGCCGTGCCCTGGGTCGATGTCATCACGACCATGCTGGACAGTTCCATCCCCCTCACGACGAGCGAATACGACGAATGGGGAAATCCGAATGACAAGGAATACTACGACTACATGCTGTCCTACTCGCCCTATGACAATGTCGAGGCCAAGGACTATCCGGCCATGCTGGTCACGACCGGTCTTCACGATTCCCAGGTCCAGTACTGGGAACCGGCCAAGTGGGTGGCCCGGATGCGGGCCCTGAAAACCGGCGATGCTCCCCTGTTCCTGTGGACCAATTTCGACGCCGGACACGGCGGCGCATCGGGCCGTTTTCAGCGTTTTCGCGAAACGGCCATGGAATACGCTTTTCTACTCGACCGGGCGGGAATCCGGGAGTGATTCTTGCGGAGAGTCGGACGATTTGATATAATGCGTCAAAAATTATCTGGAAGGGAGGTTTTCCATGGGTAAGTTTTTAGCTGTTCTCGGAGGCCTGGTCGCCATGGCCGGAGGGCTTCTCCTGGCGATCTTTCATTGGACGGAACAATTCGTGGCTCTCGTGCTGGGATTCATTCCTCCCATCCTCTTCTTCGGTGGATTGATCGCCCTCATCGCCGGCATCAGCAGCATCAAGGACGCCCAGAGGACGAAGAAACTCGAGGAAGAAACCGTCGAAAAAAAAGACTAGCCTCCACACCCGATCCGCCCCCCGGCCGAAACCACACGGCCGGCGGGACTTTGTGTTCCAAACAGGCGCCGCGGCGGCCGCTGGTTGTCGGCAACGGCCTGTGATACCATGGGTCAGGTGAATCCGTTATCCGTCGTCCTGGCATCATTCCTCGTTTCTTTTTTATCCCCCCAGACGAAAGATATTGAGAGCGCATTTCTGCAAAACCGCGCCGACGGCCTTCACCGGTTGTTCACGTCATCGGGATCCCTGCATCTTTCTCTTCCCGAGCCCCTGGGCTTCTCCGACCGGGTTTCGGACGAGCAGGCCCGGCTGCTGTTCGAACGGTTTTTCTCGTCTTTCCGGACCGTGGAATTCTATCTCGACCCCCGGCCGTCCGTTCTTCCCGGAGACCCGGCCCGCATCCACAAGTCCCGCTGGTCCTTCCGGAACATTCGGACAAACACGGCTTATGTCTTTGACGTCTTCATCCGGATTCAGCCGGAGTTCCCACCGCCCGGCGCCGAACGCCGGGCGCGCCCGCTCTGGAGGATCGCCGAAATCCGGGCCGATAAACGCTGATGTCCAAGCTTTCCCCTTTTCACCGCTTTGGAACCCGCGCGGCGGCCGGTTTCGCAGCCGCCGCGGCCGTCTGTGCAGCCTGCGCCCTGATCCTGCCCTCCTTTCTTTCGGTCACCGACCCGGAAAAGACCCTGACCCTTCTCAGGAACCGGGCGGAGGACATCCGGACCGCGTTCCTTCGGGTTCGGGTTGATTTGAATCGGACCCTGGACCGTCTGCCCGCGATACCGGCCGGGGACATTCCGGCCGTTTTTCAATCTTTTGAAAACCTCGGCCTCGATCCCGAGACCGAAGGCATCGCTCGATTCGATGCCCGGGGACGGATGTTGGCCTGGCTGGGCAACATCGCCGATCTGACCGATGACTTTTCAGCGGCCCAAGAAAAGCATCCCCTCCTTCTCATCGTGCGTTCCGGGGCTTCGGCACATCTTGCCGTCATCCGGCCCGACGGCGACGGAGGCTCGACGGCCGGATTCAAGCTTCTCTCTTTTATGCCCCGATTTGAATCGCCTTATCTCCGGGAATATCATTTCCTGGAGCCAAGGCACCGCAGGCACGTCGATATCGATTACTGGGATCACCGGGAGGACGTCGGCGGATTCGAAAGAATTTTCACCCGCCACAATGACGAATATCTGGGTCATCCCCAGGATCGAAGCGATATCCAAACACTCTTTTTTCCTCTGCGAAACCCCGACGGCCGAATCGCCGCGACGGTCACCCTGAACTCCCCATCGCCGGCCTACCGGAAATCGGCCATGAGGGAAGATCTTCTCCTGGCCGCTTTCGCGTTGTCGGCCGCCGCTCTCGCCATCGGACTTATCCTGCTGGGGACGACCTTCCGCATCCGCCCGGAGAAACATCCCGCCGCCGTCGCGGGAATCATTCTTCTCATCGCGGGACTGCGTCTTTTATTTCTGGCCGCGAGCGGATTGGAGCGGATCTCCGCACTGCCCGTTTTCTCCCCGGCCGCCGCGGGTTTTTTCTCGATCGGCGCTTTGACGCGATCTCCGGCCGATATTTTTTTGACAACGATGGCCGTTCTGGGAACGGCGGCGGCGCTGGCCTTCGGTGTCCGGAAGTTCCCGAGGTCTTCCCGGGCCGGCCGCAGACGGACGGCCGCAACAGCCGCCGTCGCGGCCGCCGCGACCCTGTCCTGGTGCTTCGCCGCCGTTTTTCAGAACCTGGTCGTCCGGCTGGTTCAAAACTCGAATGTCCATCTCCTGGATTTTTCGCTGTCGGGATCTTTTCTTCTCCTGCACGGCGCTCTTCTGGCCGCAATGGCCGGGCTTCTGGCGGCCGGCTATTTCGCCTTCCGGCTTGCATCGCTCCTCACTCCGAACCGGTATTCGGCCCTGGGATTCACCGCCGGAGCCGGTGCAATCTTTTTCCTTCTTCAACCTGCAGGTTTCCCGCCCGTCATCGTTCTGACGCTGTTTTTTCTTCTTGCCTCCGTCGGCGCCGCCGCACTCAGAGCCGTCTCCATTCGAAAAAACGCGGGGGCACTTCTTGTCTTTGTCCTGGCCGTTTTCCACATCTCCCTGTCCCTGAACCTCGCCCTGGACAATCATTCCCGCCGGCTGGTTCGGAATTTCTTGACCGACACCATCATCTCCCAGGAGCGGTGGGGCCGTTTCCTCGTTGAACAGACCCTCTTCGAAATCGACAAGCACGACAACGTCCTCCGGGAATACTTTCGAAACCCGCGCGCGCCGGACCTGGCCCGGGTCCTTTGGGAAAAGAGCCCGGCCGCCCGCCTGAACTGGTACTCCAGCCTGGAGATTCTCGGGCCCGATCTCGAGATTCTATCCCGCTTTTCCCTGAACGTTCCCCGAGTCTATGGAGCGGCGTTCACTCTGGCCGGCAATTCCGAATGGACCGTCGTCCGGCGAACGATTTCGTTCATCGGGAAGGAGCGCGATTTCTTTATCGCTTACCGGGACTGGGAGACGGACGAAGGGCTTCTCGGCCGCGTCCTTCTCTATCTCTCCATCGATCCGGAAATGCTTCCCTTTCTCTATTCGGCCAACCCCTATTTCGAACTCCTGCGAACGGATACGCTTCCCTCCCTCGACGCCTTCAACTTCGGTTTGGCCGTCTACGATTCCGAAGGCGGGCTCATGTTCAATCCGCTCCGATCCTCGGCCGGCATTCCCCCCGAAGTTCTGTCCGCCCTGGCCCTTAACGGTGAGCCCGTATGGGGAAATTTCCGGGACAAGGAGAAGCCCTACCTGGGATACTATTTCCGGCACAATGACCGAATCGCCGCGCTGACTCTGCCGCGCAAGACATTCCGGGGCCATTCCGTCGATTTCGTGAAACTGCTGGTTCTCTATCTCTGTCTTTTGATCCCGGCCGCCGCCGGGCTGTTTCTGGTTTCCGGCAAACGTCCACCCGTTCCGACGCTCCGTTCCTTTTTCCACCGTGTCTACGCCGCGTTCTTCGCCGTCGCCTTCATTCCCCTTCTTCTGTTCACGTTTTTCACCCGCGACCTTTACGACCGGATTTTCTCGGCCCGTTTTACGGCCGAAGCCGAAGCCCAGGCCGGCTTCGCCCGAAACATCATGGACGACTTTCTATTCATCCAGGAGCAGGAGGATTCGCAGTTCGCCTCGCCGTCGGAGGATCTCGTTCTATGGATCAGCGCCACACTCACGAACGACGTCAATCTGTTTCAGGACGGACGCCTCCTGGCCTCAAGCCGTAGGGAGTTTTTCGATGCCGGACTTCTCCCGTCCCTCCTCGACGGGGAAACCCACCATCGGATCGTCCACGAGAAACGTCCGTTTCACACGACCCGGCAGAAGATCGGCGATTACTCATTCCAGACGCTGACCGTCCCCTACATGTTCAAAGACATCTCCTATTTCATTTCCCTGCCCTTTCCCTTCGAAGGCCGGGAGGCGGACAAGGCGGCGCAGGAGCTCATCGAGTTCGTCGTCTTTTTATCGATTTTTTTCGCCGCCCTGGTCGTTCTGTTCGCCCGCGGTATCCGAACCATGATCATCGCTCCCCTGCGTAAGCTCCTGGCCGCAACCCGCGAAGTCAGTCTCGGCAACCTCGAGGTGGCCGTCGAGCACGGCAGCCGGGACGAAATGATGACGCTCATCGAGGGCTTCAATGCCATGATCCGCAGCCTCAAGGAACATCAGCAGGAACTGGCCGACATGGGCCGGAAAGTCGCCTGGGCGGAAATGGCCAGAAAAGTGGCTCATGAGATCAAGAACCCTCTGACCCCCATTCAGCTTTCGGCCGAACACTTGCTCCGCGTCTACGAGAACAAGCGCGGCGATTTCGGAAAAGCCCTGCGGGAGTCCGTCTCCTACATCATCGGCGAAGTCGAAAACCTGAGACGCATCGCTCAGGAGTTCATGGATCTCTCAAGGGACATGACGCTTCAAATCGAAGCCTTCGACCTCGGAGAACTCCTGGATGAAACGATCCGGCCCTACGCCCGTCTTCTTGAAGGCCGAATTCGTTTCCGCAGGCATCCGTCCGGGCCGGCCGGCGTTCCCACCAGGGCCGATCCGTCCAAGATCAAAATGGCCGTCCGGAATGTGCTCATCAACGCCATCGAATCCATCTCCGGCGCGGGAGAGGTGGACGTCCGGGTCTTTGTGAAGGACGATATTTCCGTTGCGGAAATCCGCGACTCCGGAATCGGCATGGACGAAAAAACCCTGGAAAAAATATTCGTCCCCTATTTTTCGATGAAAGCTTCCGGCACCGGGCTGGGGCTGGCCATCGTAAAAAAAATTCTCGAAGACCACGGCGGCCGGGTCCATGTCTCCAGCCGTCCCGGACGGGGCACAACGGTCACGCTGGAGATCCCCCGCCCGGAATCCTGAGGAAGTGGCATTGGCGGACGAAATGTGAAACAATGATTTCGAGGTGGCCATGAGCGGAAAATATGTCATCCACGGAATTCTGGCAGGTCTCGTCCTGGCTTTGGGAGCTCCCTCGGCCGGAGCGGAAACCATCGGGCTTCGATTCAGCTACGGCCCCCCGACCCTCAGCGGAGGCGACGTCAATACCTGGATCCGGTCCTCGAACTCCCTCTGGTCGGACTGGGCGGCGCGGACGGGAGGACGAATGGAGGGCCGCATCGCCGAGTTGGGTTTCGCTTCCGGGATGGAAGGCGAGTTGAGCTTCACCCTTTACAAAGGCCTCTCGTTCCGCCTGGGCGGAGGACGGCTGCAAAGCCGGTCCCAGGGATCGGTCTTCCTGCTCGGATCGGCCCAGGGCCAGAGTGAGACTTACGCGATGTCCAACAGCATGTCGGCCGTTTATGCAAAGCTGGGACTCGTTTTCTCCCATTCCATTCTGGCGAACCTCAGCGCCCACATCGGCGGCGGCCGGCACCTGTCCTTCATCAAGTACGAAGCCTCGGAAAACTACGAAGCCCGGTTCACGTTTCTCGGCCGGGAGTATGTCTACTGGTTCGAAAAGACCGGCACCTTCCGTTCCGAGGGTCTGGGTTATTACGCCCTTTTCGGTCTGGAATACACCCTTTTCAAGCACATCGGCTTCGTCATCGACTTCGAAAACATCTGGTCCCGGGTTGACGGTTTCAAAGGCCCTTCCACATATCGACGATTGGGACCTGAGGACGAAAGAGAATACGTTGAAAGCGGCGGCGCTTCCCTCTATTTCTATGAAAGCCGCCCGCCCGGCCTCGATTCTTTTTACTCCGTTCTGTCCGGAGAGATAGACCGGCCTCAAGGAGAATCCGCCCGCGGCGTCCGCCAGGGCCTCTTCGATTTCAGCGGCGCAACCGTCAGGCTCGGCCTGCGTCTGAAGTTTTGACCGGCCGGACGGTCAGACGGCCGAGCGGCCGCGGATTCTCTCAAAACCCGAAGTGTTGACAAATGTCACCGGTCCGGATTTTTCGAGCTCATCGAACAGCAGGTTGAGCCCCAACACGTCACTGGCGATATGCCCGGCCACAACCATGTTGAGATGGGTCTTCTTGGCCTTTTCCAGAGCCTCCTCGCTGAAGTGCATGCCGACTATGGTGCTGATTCCAGCAGCGGTATATTTTTCGAAGATGTCCTTCGACCCCTCCGTTCCTCCCGTCATGTCGACGCAGATCCGTCCGCACCGGTTGTGATCCCCGCCGCTGACGATCTTGGGCGGCGTTCCCAAACGGGCGGACTTTTCGTATTCGGGGATCCGCCGCAGCAACCCGACAAGATCCTTGAGCGTGGTCGGCGCTTCGCGTTCGAAAAGTTTTTCCAGATGCCGTGTGACGCAGTTGTCGGCCGGGGTATGGACACAGATCAGGGGCAGGCCGAGAAGCCGGGCGGCGTCGACCGCCCGCTCATGGTTGGCCGGAAGGAGACGGCGCTCGACCTCGCCGATGCGTTTTTCCATGAGGTGTTCGGCCGTGGCGACCGGAATGCCGTGGGCGGACAGAAGATCGGATTGAAGTTTCATGACGTCGTGAAGCTGGGCCAGTGCCCGTCCTTCCGGGTGATGCGCCACCAAGAGGTCGATGCCTGAACCGCGGTCCCGGTTCATCAGATAGGCCAGCAGGACTTCACCGACTTCGACGTCGATTCCGGCCAGGACGGTGTTAATTTTCGCGCCGGGATCTCCGAACAGGATTCGGGTATCCGCGTATGGATTGAACAGGCGGTCCGAATCATAAGTTTCGCGCTCTTCTTCGGAAAGCTTGTCTCTCCGGGCGGCCTCGCGTTCGAGAAGGCTCTCGACCTCTTTGCGACCGCGCGGGTCGTTGTCCATGCCGATCCGCAAAATGTTTTCATAGAACTCTTTAAGCGTCATCCGGGTCTCCTTCCAGGCTTGTATTTATAAAATGGGCCGCCTCGGCAAAAAATTGCGGACCCTCGGCCCTGCGGGCTGCAATCCGGATTGCGGCTCGGACGGCGTCTTCGGCGGCCCGGTCGGCAAGGAGCGCCTCTTCCCCCCGGCCCGCACGTCCGGCATCTTCGAGAAGACAGGCCCGATAGGTCCGAAGGCGGGCGGCCTCGACCTCCATCAGAACCTCGGCAGCCTCGGACCGCTCTTCCTGTCCGGCATCGAGCGCCCCCGCAAGAAGCGCCTCGGCCCGGCCGAGTCGGCAGGCCGCCGTGTAGATCTTTCCCAAGGCGGCCGTCTCCGTCATCGTCTCTTCGCCGGCGCCATCACCGAGGATTTCGGCCGGAATGGAGCCGGATGTTCCGATGCGGCGGGCGAGGAAGACTTTCGAGCTTCCGGTCGGCCCGCCGTCTTTGATTTCGGCCGCAACAACGGCCAGTTCCCCTTCGATTCCGATTTCGAAAATCGGTCCTCCCCGCAGTTCCCATCTCCCGGAATCGAAACCTGCTTCAACGGATACCGAACACCAGGTTCCCAGGTTTTCGCCGGAGGCCAAGCCGCGCAGGAGGCGGGCCGATTGTTCCGCGGTTCCATGGCGCCGGATCTGCGCGGCGCAGAAGCCGTTGTGAACGGCCAGAAAAAACGCCAGGGGCGGAGACACCCGGCCGATCTCTTCGAGGACAAGCGCCGTCTGCAGGGCCGTTCGCTCCATTCCCCCGAGCGAAGCGGGGATGCGGAGCCCGGTAAACCCGGCCGACCGGAGTTGATCGCGCAATCCCCGGGTCCAGGCCCGGAACGGAAACGCGGGCGGGACAAGGAAACGGGGAAGCGTTTCCCGGACGAAAAGTCCGGCCCTCTCCCGAAGAGCCTTATCCTCATCCGACAGAAGAAACTCCATGCCGCCATCTTACTTCCCGGCGGCGAATCATTCAAGCCGCCGGCTGCGTTGACAGGGGCGGGCAAATCGTCTACTTTGGATAAATGATCGTCGGGCTCTTCCGTTTTATTCTTTTCGCCGTTTTAGCCTATCTCATCATGGCCGTCGTGAGAGCCTTCCGCAGAATCGGCCGGGAACGGCGGGAGCCCGAACCACCGCGAAAAATCACCGGTATCATGGTCAAGGATGAGATCTGCAACACCTATCTCCCGAAAGAACAGGCCTTGAGGGAAGTCCGCGGCGGCCGGGATCATTATTTCTGTTCAAGGGAATGCCGCGACCGATTTCTGGCTGAAAAAAGACCGCCGGCGTGACGCGCCGCGTCACCAGCCGCGGCGGATTTCAAAACCCTGCAAATCGCCCTTGAAGTCCGACCATTCTTCCGTCACGTCATCAACCCGGGCCATGGACGGTCCGACGCGGAGTCGACCGACGAAAGCCTCGACGGCGCGCGACGGCCCCTCGGCCAGAACCTCAACGCGGCCGTCCGCGAGATTGCGTGCCCATCCGGCCAGACTGAGAGCCGAGGCCTCGCGCTCGGCGAACCAGCGGAAGGCCACTCCCTGCACTCGGCCGGAAATCAGGCAATGGACCCTTGCGTTCATGGAAACGCGACGATTTTAACACAGTCCTCCGGCCGGGAAAAACACGGCGGGAATCCGGTATAATAGATGGAGTATGAGCAAGACTCGACAAGCGACCCTCATTTCCATCGCCGGGTTCGACCCCACCGGGGGGGCGGGGATCCTGCTGGATGCAGCCGTTTTCGCCCGACTGGGTTTCCGGAGCGCGGGCGTCGTCTCCGCCCTGACCGCCCAGAATGCCGATCGCGTCGCCGCCGTCCAAGCCGTTCCCGCCGCCTTCCTGAAAAAACAGTATGCGACCATGCGCTCGGACAACCGGCCCGTGGGCATCAAGGTCGGCATGCTGGGAAGCGCCGCCAACCTCGTCGAGACGGCCCGCATTCTCGGCCGGGAAAGCGGCATCCCGCGGGTGGTTGATCCTGTGTTGCGCTCCAGTTCGGGACGGACCCTTCTGGAAAAGACCGTCTGGCCGTCTTTTCTGAAAATTCTCAAGGGCCGGATGACCCTGATCACTCCGAACCTCGATGAAGCCGCTCAACTCTCCGGATTACAGGTGTCCGATCGAACCGGCATGAAAGAAGCGGCTCGAAGAATCGGCGGTCAAGCCGAATGTGCCTGTCTGCTCAAGGGCGGACATCTCCAAGAGAATCCACTGGATATTCTCTGGGACGGCCGGATTTTCGAGGAGTATGGCCATGAAAAAATCGAGGGTGACGCCCACGGCACGGGCTGTTTTCTCTCTTCGGCCGTTCTCGGCTTCCTGGCCCGGGGTGAAACATTGGCTGAGGCTTGCCGCAAAGGCATCGATCTTACGCACGAAGCCATTCGCAAGGCCATCCTGACGGCCCGGCCCCCGGACACCGCGCATCGGTCTTTTCTTCTTTAGAAGATCTGAAAGTATCGCCCGGGTCTGTCAGGAATCTTGTCCCTTTAACGGCTTGCGGGCGGAGATGAGGACGCCTCGGCTCCCAAAATCCTTTCGGCCCGCTCGAGAACGGACGGCGGAAAAATGACGGACTGTTTTGCGGCGGCCTCCAGGTTGAGGTGAATTCTGACATCGTCCATATACTCGATGGGGATGCGGCCCGGGTTTTCTCCCGCCATGATCCGCAAGGCTATCCGGCCGGTCCTGTAGCCCATATCCGTGAAATCGAACCCCATGGCGGCGCAGGCGCCCATTTCGACGGATTTCAGAAAACCTCCGAAAAGCGGCAGAGCGCTATCTTCAGCGGCCCGGCCCAGGACTTCGAAGGCGGCGTTGACGGTGTTGTCCGAGATCTGGTAGACGGCGTCCACACCCTCATTGATCAACAGCGTTGCGGCGTACATGACATCGCGACCGGAAGAGACGGGCACGGCGACGATTTCCACACCGCATTCGGCCCCCGCCCGCCGGGCGAGATCGAGATAGTATTCCGAATTGATTTCCGCCGGAGTCCACAGCGTGCCGATGCGATCCGCATGGGGAAGGATGTCCCGGATGAAGGTCAGCGATTTCCGGATCGGGCCCGTGGATGCGACTCCGGTCACGTGGCCCGGCCCCCCGTTTTCATTCAGGCCTCCCCCGACAAGAGCGGGATGAGCCACCGCCGTGAACACGATCGGGACACTCGACGTGGCCATCAGTGCGGCCTGAAGACACGGTGTCGAAATCGGGATGATCAGGTCCGAAGTCGACGCCAGTTCATGCGCCAGACGCTGAACAGAGGCGACGTCGCCCCGGCCGTTTCGGATCCGGACCTCGATGTCGACACCCTCGCGAAGACCGCTGTCCCCGACAGCCCGGAAAATGCCTATGCGGACATCTTCCGAGGTCGGGGAATCCACGAGCTGAAGAATGCCGATCCTGAAGCGGCCGTCCCCGGTTGAGGGTCCGGGCGTTTCGCCGCGGCGGTCGCAGCCCGCAACCAGGATGACGGCGATCCCTGCGGCGGCAAAAAGATATCGAGCGCGCATTGTGAAGTCTCTCGCGTTAAGCATAATCAAAAATCGGGTCGTCGGCAACACCCGCCCGACGGCCAAATTTTTGAAAGACTTGTAGGATCGGCCGGGAGGCCGAACCGGGTTGTCACTTCAGTAATGAACGGCGCGGGGAAGCTTCTTGGCCTGTTTGATCCAGTCTTCGACCAGGGACAGGGTCGGGGGACGTCTCAGGATTTTTTTCTTCTTATTGACATCCAACATTTTTTCGAGAAGGTTGTCGGCGCGGCGCTGGGCGAGTTCCACGACCGTGTCGACACCGGCGGCTTCGAGCAGTTCCGAATACTGCCTTTCGACGCCGCGGATACGCTTGAGGTCGGCATGGTTGATCCAGGTAAGGATGAGCTTGGGACTCAAACCGGTCTTTTTGGCAATCTCCTTGCGTCCTGCCGGCGTTTTGCCCTGGGAAAGCAGAGAGGTGATGCTGCCGACTCCTCCCTTACGCAGCTTGGCGCCGTAAGCCTGACCGATGCCTTCGATGTTTTCCAGTTTTGGCACGATCCCTCCTATGAATGAAAGTGTTTTTTATTAACATACCCCTCCGTTTCAGGCCATGTCAAGTTGATGGGCAGTTAAGAGGCGTTGCCGCCGCTTGCAATCAGAACGACCTTGAGACCGTGGAACGGTTCAGGGCACGAGTCGAGACCGGCCAAAGCGAGCGCCCCCGCAGCCTCGATAACCCGTCCGCAGTCACGGGAAAGGACAGTTACGGCATCGCTGATAGCCGTCTCCGTAACCGTGATAATGCCGTCCAGGAATTTCCTACAAAAATCGAAGGTGATCGATCCGGGCTCGATGCCGCCGGCCACGGCATCGGCCGTCGTCGGCTTCTCTTCGACTTCAACCAGCCGTCCGGCCGCGATCGAGGCGTTCATGAAGGCCGATGTTTCGGGTTCGACGCCGAAGATCTGCACTTCAGGTCGAACACTTTTCAGATAGGCCGCAAGGCCCGCCGCCAGCCCTCCTCCGCCCACCGGCACAAGAACGGCATCGACACCGGGAAGATCCCGATGGATTTCAAAGGCCGCGGTCCCCTGCCCCAGAATGACATCGATGTCATTGTACGGCGGGATGTAGGGCTTCCCCGAATCGCCGGCAAAGGCCCGGGCCAGCCTCTCCGTTTGCTCGCAGGACGCGCCGCGGATCTCCACGTCAATACCGAGCCGGCGGAGCTTTTCGAGTTTGGCCGGAGAGACGGATTCGGGAACGAAAAGCATGAGATCCGTTTTTTCAAGCTCGGCCGCCTTGGCGACGGCCAGACCGTGGTTACCGGTGGAGGCGGAGACCAGGCCCCGCGCCCGAACGTCCTGCGGAAGATTGCGGATTGCGGACAAGGCACCCCGGATTTTAAAGGAACCCGTGAGCTGCTCGGATTCCCACTTGACGAAAACGTCCGCGCCGTATCTCTCGCTCAAATCGGGAGACCGTTCGAGCGGCGTCCACATGACGACATCCCGGATCCGCTCCCAAGTCTTTCCGACATCGCTTCGAAAATCACGGTTTTTCATATGATTTCTCATTGGGTTTACTATTGACAAATCGACGGCAAAATGCAAGCCGCCACCCCTCGGTTTCTCATTTTGCCTTCGGCCCGCATTTTCCATACAATAGGCCCGATGACGCGCTATCATATCGGAACGGCCGGCTGGAGCTACGAGGACTGGAACGGCATCGTCTATCCGGAAACGAAACCGCGCGGCTTTCATCCTCTGGTTTTCCTCGCCGCCTTCATCAACCTCATTGAGGTCAACAGCACCTTCTATCGCCCGCCTTCGCCTTTTATCGTTGCATCCTGGCTCCGCAGGATCGAGGCTTTTCCCGATTTCCTTCTGGCCGTCAAGCTCCATCAGGTCTTTACGCACAAAGGCACGGAATTCTCCGCAGGCGATGCCGATGTCTTCAAGACGGGAATAGCCCCTCTGCGGGCCGGCGGGCGCCTGGCCGCCGTCCTCGTCCAGTTTCCCTGGTCGTTCGCGAATACGGCGGCATCCCGCGATCATCTGCGCCGCATCTTCGAACTCTTCGCCGGATATCCCCTGGCCGTCGAAGTCCGCCACGGCTCCTGGGACGTTCCGGAGTTCTACGCCATGCTTTCGGAATATCAAGCCGTATTCTGCAACATCGACCAACCCCTTTACAAAAACTCCATCAAACCTTCGGCTGTGGCCACCAATCCGCAATTGGCCTATGTCCGCCTCCACGGCCGGAATTATCAAAACTGGTTCAGAAAAGACGCCGGCCGCGACGATCGATATGACTATCTCTACACAAAGGATGAAGTGGCCGAATGGACGGAGAGAATCCGGAAACTCGGGGCTTCGGGGGGAAAGGTTCTCGTCGTCACGAACAACCACTACCGGGGCCAGGCCCTGGCCAACGCACTTCAGATCAAAAACATGCTGAGCGGTGAAAAGATCGAAATCCCCGAGCTTCTCCTCCGCACGTATCCTGAACTCGAGGAGATCGTCGCAAAAATCGAACGCGGACAAAAAAATCTGTTCGCCGAATCGGAGTCCCGCGCCGGGACAAAGGATCATGAATGATGACCTGGTGGCAAAACGCTTTTCTCGGGGTCTCCGACGGGCGCCTGACCCTGGCGGGTCGGGATGCGGCAACGATCGCCGACCGTGAGGGAACACCCCTTTTCGTTTACGGCCGGGCCCGCATCCGCGAAAACTTCGACCGTCTGGCCGCGGCTTTCGCCGGGCTCGACGGCCTGGAGACGCGCATCTGTTACGCCATGAAAGCCAACCCCCACCCGGGGATCCTGCGGTTCGTCCGCGGCCTCGGGGCCTGGATCGACGCGGTTTCGCCGGGCGAAGTCGAGGCGGCCCGGAAGGCCGGCTTCCCTGCGTCGCGCATCCTCTTCACCGGGACAAGCGTGGGCGCCGCGGACCTGCGCCGCGTCTTCCGGGAAGATGGGATCACGATCAACATCGACGCCCTGGAGCAGATCGAAATTCTCCGCGAAGTCCGCCGGGAATTTCCCGGGCAACGGAAAATCTGCGCCTCTCTCCGCTGGAATCCCGGTTCGGGACGCGGTTTCACCGCCGGAGTCATCACGGCCGGTCGACGGTCAACGGACGGAACACCCATCAAATTCGGCATCGAACCGTCCAAGCTCGACTCCGCATTCTCGGCCGCCTCGGCGGCCGGATTCCGGCCCGTCGGACTCCACCAGCATCTCGGCTCGGGCTGGACGGCCGAAGATTTCCGGTCCGTCGCCTCCTCCGTCGACCGCATGGTCCGCAAAGCGGCCGAACTCGAAAAGTCCGGAATCCGGCTCGAATTCCTGGATTTCGGCGGCGGGTTCGGTCCGCGCTATCATCCCAACCAGGGAGTTTTTCCAGTCGAAGCTTATGCCGAGCGCATCGGCCGCCGCATGAAAGAATCGGGATTGCAGATCAAGACGATCGCCGTCGAGCCGGGGAAATATTTGGTCGGCGACGCCGGCGTTCTTCTCCTGCGCGTCAACTATGTCAAGGAGAGTTTCGGTCAGATTTTCGCCTGCGTCGACGGCGGAACGTTCACGTCGGTCCCGCGCCCGGCCATCTACCCCGGCGCTTATCATGAAATTGTGAACGCAACACGCCTTTTGGAGCCTCGCCGGGTTCGTGTCACCGTAGCCGGAAACCTCTGCGAAACAGGGGACGTCTTCGCCAAGTCACGGCCGCTCCCGATGCCCCGCCGCGGCGACGTTCTGGCCGTTCTGTGCGCCGGCGCCTACTGCCGAAGCATGGCCTCGCGCTTCAACCTCCGGGAAATCCCCCGCGAAATCCTGGTTTGAAACGGAAAGGTGCTCCAGGAGACGCAGGGCCCCCGTGCAGAAGAGCAGCGGACCGGTCTTGAAAATCTCTTCGTCGACGGAGAAATCCGTGCCGTGGAGCTTCTCCCTGGTGCCGGTGCCCAGGAAGAAGAAAACACTCGGGATCGTGTGGCTGAAAGCCGAAAAATCCTCGGCGATCGTCATCGGCTCCGTCGCAAGAACGTTTTGCACCCCGATCGTCTCCTGAAAATTCTTTGTGACGACCTCGGTCAGCTCCGGATCGTTCTTGACATATTGGGAGGCGCGGTCGAACTCGAAGTCGAATTCCATCCCGTAGGTTAACGCCAACCCTTCCAGGACATTCCGCATCTGTTTTTCAATGGCGTTTTCCGTTTCGAAGGAAAAGGACCGGACCGTTCCCCTCATGACCACCCGGTCGGAAATGATATTGGCGGCCGTACCGCCGTGAATGGAACCGACGCTCAACACCGCTCTCTCCCCGGGATCCTTCAGGCGGCTGATGATCGCCTGGAACTGCTGGATGGCCAGGGCGGAGATATGGACGGCGTCGATGCCCTGGTGCGGCAGCGCCCCGTGGCTGGATTTGCCCTTGATCACGACTTCGAAAAAGACCACGTTGGCCATGAGCGGCCCCGGACGAAGGGCGACGCTTCCGACGGGAAAGTCCGGCATCACGTGGAGGCCCAGCATGGCCTCGATTCGGGGATTTTCAAGGACGCCGGCTTCGATCATGAGGTGGGCGCCCGACTTCCCTGCCGTGTTGCCTTCCTCACACGGCTGGAATATGAAAACGATCGTCCCGGCGATCCTCTCCCGCATTTCAGATAAAATCTTGGCGCTGATCAGGACATTGGTCATATGCCCGTCATGACCGCAGGCATGCATGAAACCGGGATGTTCGGAGGTGAAGGTCAGGCCCGTGTCTTCGTTGAGCGGCAGCGCATCCATGTCGGCGCGGATGCCGACCACCGGCCCCGGCTTCGCGCCCCTGAGGACGGCCTTGATTCCCGTTTGAGCGATTCCGGTCTCGATCTCCAATCCCAGTTTCTCAAGATAAGCCGTGACGTACCGCGCGGTTTTCGTTTCCTGAAGGCACGGCTCCGGGATCCGGTGCAGGTCGCGCCGGATCTTCACCGCTTCCGGATAAAGATCCAGCGCCTTTTCTCTGATGAATTGCGTGCGCCCGTCTTCAGCCGCCAACACAACCGGGACACAGGCCAACACCGCGATCAGCCGTGCAAAACGTACGGTCATGGTCCACCTCCGTTCAACGCCCGGAGTATAGGCCCGGCCGGAGGGCCCTGTCAAACCGCAACACCTTCTCTGAGAGTCTCCTCCGGAATAATTCGTCTGTTTAAATGGAGACGGAGGATCATGTTTAAGCGACCCCGGATCAAAGTCTGTGAACATGATTCCGGAGGGCTTGACACATCCTTTAGTATGACATATCGTCATACTGAGAGGTGTTTCATGCCCAAAGCTAAAATCGCCGTTTCGATCGATGGAGAATTGCTGAGGCGGCTGGATCGCCTTGTCGAAAGCGGGACCTTCCCCAATCGAAGCCGGGCCGTCGAATCCGCCCTTACAGAGAAGCTCGACCGTTTGAACAAGATCCGCCTGGCCCGGGAATGTGCCCGGCTTGATCCGGGCGCGGAGAAGGAACTGGCCGAAGAAGGATTTTCCGAGGATGTCGCCCGATGGCCGGAATACTGAGAGGCGAGATCCGTTGGGCGGATTTGAGCCCGGGACGAGGCCATGAGCAAACCGGCCGAAGGCCCGTACTCATCTTGAGTCATGACGTTTTCAATGACCGCTCCGGTACCGCGATCGCCATGGCCATAACCGGTCGCCCCCAACAGGCGGGATTTCCCCTGACCCTGGAAATTAAAACCAAGGGCCTTCCCAAGCGTTCCTGGATCAAAATCAGCCAGATTCGGACCCTGGCCGTGGAGCGCATCGGCGACAAAATCTCCCGCCTGTCTCCGGAAGAGCTTTCCGAAGCCCTCGTCGGGCTGAACGAAATCATCGGCGACTGAAAACGCCTTCAAGCCCGTGGTTTCTTGACAATCCCCGGGTGTGGGTCTATGCTTTTCCGCGGTCCCGGGACGGGATCGATTTCGTTCAAGGAGACGCGACATGTGGTGGGACGGCAAAATCCAGAGAACATTCCGCTGCAGGCTTCAGCAAAAACCCGGAACGCTCGGCCGGCTGCTTTCCGTAATCGGCGCCGAGGGCGGCCTCATCGGCGAAATCAAGACCATCCACATCGGCGGGGCCGCCGTCGATCGCGACATCAATGTCTGGGCCGGTGACCTCGACCATCTCGGCCGTCTGATTCAGGCCGTCGAAAACGACTCGGAGGCCCAACTGATCGAGGTCCGCGACGACGTTCTGGAGATGCACCAGGGCGGAAAGATCGCCGTCCGCAGCCGTTACGACATCACCAACCTGTCGACCCTGCGGCGGGTTTACACGCCCGGCGTCGCCGAAGTCTGTCTGAAGATCAGGGACAATCCGGCCCTGGCCCGGCGGTACACGTCCATCCGCCACCTCGTGGCCATCATCACGGACGGAACGGCCGTCCTCGGTCTCGGCGACATCGGCCCGAAGGCCGGCATGCCGGTCATGGAAGGCAAGGCCAGCCTTCTCGAAACCTTGACCGGCCTTTCAGGCATGCCGATCCTCCTCGACACCAAGGATCCCGACGAGATCGTCGAAACCGTCGTTCACATCGCTCCGACTTTCGCAGCCATTCAGCTCGAAGACATCTCGGCTCCCCGCTGTTTCGACATTGAAGAGCGCATTCAGGCCCGGGTCGACATCCCCGTCATGCACGACGATCAGCACGGCACGGCCGTCGTCGTGACGGCAACACTTCTGAATGCGTCTAAGGCGGCCGGGATCGATCTCGCCCACTGCCGGATGGGCGTCATCGGGCTCGGCGCGGCCGGGCTGGCCCTTTCGAAAATGCTGATATTCCGGTTCGAAACGCCGGTCGCCGGTGCCGATATCGCCCCGGAGGCCCTCGCCAGGCTGAAAAGCGCGGGCGGTGAGCCCTCCGACCTTAAGGCGGTCATGGCCGGCTGCGACGTCGTCATCTCCACAACGGGCGTTCCCGGGTTGATCAAGCCGGACATGGTTCGGAAAGGACAGATCATTCTGGCCCTGTCCAATCCCAACCCCGAAATCGAGCCTGAAGTTGCCCTGAAAGCCGGAGCGGCTTTCGCCGCCGATGGTAAGTCGGTCAACAACGTCCTCGGATTTCCCGGAATCTTCCGCGGCGCCGTCGATGCCGACGTGCCGAGGATCAGCCGCGAGATGCTTTCCGCCGCGGCCGACGCCATCGCCGCCGCCGCCCAACCCGGAGAGATCGTCCCCAACCCGCTCGACAAGAATCTTCACAAATCCGTGGCCCGCGCCGTGGCCCGGACGGCCCTCGAACAGGGACTCAACCGGGATGATCTCACGGGCTATTTCGATTGATGTTTCCGGGGCTTATTCGACGATGACGGGCGGCGGGGGTGTTTCCCGCTCCCGGACGACAAGCCGTCCGCGGAGTTCGATTCCCTTGCCCGTAATCCGGACCGTATGCTCGCCGGCCGGTGCGAACTCCCTGTACCGGATGAAATAGGGCTCCGGGCTGTCAACGGTTCGGGTCACCAGATCCCAGCGGACCTGGTTGAAGCCCGTTTTTCCATCGATTTTTTTTGCCCAAATCGCCTCATCTTCCACGTTCCGAACGCTGAGGGTCACTTCCGCATCGCGCGTCAGATAAAAAGTGATCGGCGTTTTCTCGATCGTGCTCAGACGCGGGTCGCGGTGGGTGTCGTTGATCCAGGGCAGCCGGGCGGCGGGGGGATCGAAGAGGCGGTCGGCGGCGGGCGCTCCGCCCACGAAAGCTTCGCGGATGGGCCGGATGTTCATGACATATATCCCCCGCCCGTAGGTCGAGGCGACGAGGTCCTGCTCCCGTTCCTGGACGGCCAGGTCCGAGACCGCCGCCGCGGGCATGTTCGGTCCCAGCAGAGACCAGCTTATCCCGCGATCGGTCGAGACATAGACGCCGCGGAATAGTCCGGCGAACAGGATGTTTTCGTTGGTCGCATCCTCCAAAATCACATAAGCGACCTCGTCGGGAAGATTTCCTTTTATGGAGGTCCACGTCTCCCCCAAATCCTCCGTGACGAAGAGGTGACAGCCGAAATCGTCGTCGTTGATGCCGGGAACCGCGACATACACCCGGTCGCGGTCGAAGCGGGAGGGGAAAATGCTCCGGATATAGCGGTTCGGCAGCCCGGCCGAACGCTCGATCCACCTCCGGCCGTCGTCCGGACTGACCCAGAAAGCGCCGCAGTCCATCCCGACAAAGAGAAGACCGGGTTCAAGCGGCGATTCCGCGGCCGCGCCGGCCGCCGTTGAGATGCGCTCCGGATCACGGGACTTCGAAAGATCGGGGCTGATGAGCCGCCAATTATCGCCGCGGTCGAGGCTTTTGAAGAGATAGTTGCCCGCATGGTAGAGCGTCAAGCGGTTGTGAGGCGATAAAAAATAAGGCGTGATGAAATTGTATTCCTGTCGACCCGTGTGCCCCTTGGGCAGACGAGGCCGGATGGACACCGAACGTCCCGACCGCATGTCCTTGCGCCGCGCGGCGCCGTGCTGCGCGGAAAAGTAGACCGTGTTCGGATCTTCGGGATCGGCGAAAGTCACACAGCCGTCCCCCCCGGCCCAGGCATCGAGCCAGACGTATCGCCAGCCGTCGGGAAAACGCGGATCCCACTCCCGGGCCGGACCGGTAACGGAAGAATCGTCCTGCGTTCCGCCGTAAATCATGTAGGGGTCCTGGTTGTCGACGGACACGGTGTAGAATTCCCCGACCGGAAGATTGTTGTGATGCAGCCAGCTTCCGCCCTTGTCGTAGGAGACGTAGAGACCGCCGTCATTGGCCAGGGCCAGGTGGTCGGGATTCCGCGGATTGATCCACATCTCACAGTGGTCGAGGTGGAGGGTCTCGGCGATGTTCGGGAAGAGATGGAAAACATTACCGCCCATGAGCCCGAAGGTCCGGCCGCCGTCCGTGCTGTGAGCGACCCGAACGCCGAGTGCGAAAATCTCCTCATCGTCCCTGGGGTTCACATAGATATCCGTGAAGTACCAGCCGATCCGTGGAAAGATGAGAAGATCGTCGTGGTGCGTCCGGGCCCATGTTCGTCCGCCGTCCGTCGTCTTGTAGACTTCGGCTCCCCGGGTGTCGCTGATGTTGAGATTGTCGACAAGGACGTAGGCCTTGTCGGGATCGGTCCAGGAGACATCGACGCCGATCCGTCCGGTCTTCGGTCCGTCCGGAAGTCCGCCCCCGAGCCGCCGCCAGGTCGCCCCGCCGTCCTCGCTTCGATAGACGCCGCTTCCCGGTCCCGAAACGCCGGGATGGATCTCCCAGGTCGTCGCGTAGACGATATCGGGATTGGAGGGCGCCAGGACGACCTCGTTGGCCCCGGTCCGCTCGTCGACGAACAGGACGTGTTCCCAGGTCCGGCCGCCGTCAAGGGTCCGGTAGAGGCCACGATTGCGGTTGGTCGTCCAGTAATGCCCGTGGACGGCCGCGAACACGATATCGGGATTTTCCGGATGCACGGCGATCTTTCCGATGTGATAGGAGTCGTGAAGCCCCATGTTCCGCCAGGTCCGGCCGCCGTCGTCGGAGCGAAAAACACCCGTTCCCGGCATCGTGAAGTTGCGGGGCTTCTTGAGGTTGACGCCCGACCCAAGCCAGATCGTTTCGGGACGTGACGGGGCTAGGGCAAAATCCCCGATCCCCAGCGTGGACTGGTTTTCGAAGATCGGGGTCCATGTCAGACCGTTGTCCGTCGTTTTCCAGAGATTCCCGGGGCCGAAGGCCACATACAGAGTGCCCGGCCTGTCAGGATCGCCCTTCACGGAAGCGGCACGGGCGCTGTTCATGACCGGGCCGACCGAGATCCATTCCAGGCGGAACTCGGTTTTTTCACGATGTTCGACGTGCTGCGGCCAGGAGTCGAGAAGCGGGCTCCGCACGGCATCCGCCGGGGCATCAGGCGGTCTTGAAAGGCCGGCTCCGGGACCGATCACCGCAAAGATTCCGATCAAAAAAATCATCACGGTTTGCATGTTGATTGAAGCTTTCCTCTTCATTGGGGATATCCTTTCCAATCTTGACACCGGAATTTTCCGCTGCCGATGCCGTCGCCGCCAACGCCCACGGCGAGATTGTTCCCAATCCGCTCGACAAGAATCTCAATAAGTCCGTGGTCCCAACGACCCTCGAACAGGGGCTCAACCGCAACGACCTCACGGGCTATTTCGACTGACTTCCGTCCGTTTTGTCCTGTCTCAGTCTACTTCTTCTTCCGAACCGGCCGGTCGGTGAGAATCGGATTGTACATCGTGTCGAAGGTCCCGCCGGTCGAGACGTGTCCGGCGGCGCGCTCCGGCGCCTCCTCGATGTCGACCGGGTTTCCGTCCTTGTCGACCGGCACGCCGTCCGCATTGACGGCGACAAGACCCGTGGGCGTCACGCCGACACCGTCTTCGCCGTAGGGACGGCTGGCGATAACCTCACCTGCGGCGATCGTTTTCCGCGAAGCATCGAGCACCGTTCCGTCCGACCGGAAAGTGAACGGCACGTGGCCGGGTTCCGTCCCGAAGACGTCCTTCCCCAGATTGTAGCTCTGGTCCAGCACGATCTTCCTATAGAGCTGAATGTTCGCCTTCATGGTCGAAAGGAAGGGATAGAAGATCGAACCCTTGATGTAATACGCATCGTCGGACTTGTCGTAGGCGAGATATTCCCGCGCGGCCGCATAGTCGCGCATGACGGCCTGCCGGGCGCGAAGCCGGCTTTCGCGCTCTTCCCGGGCCATGGTCTTGAGCGCTTCGTCGTCGAAAATCTCCCCGTTTCCATGAGCGAGGCCGAGCTTGCCCACAAGATCCCTGTCCTTGGCATAGCGCTTGAGTTCGGCGGAGATTTCGGCCGGCATCACGCCGTAGAGGTCGGCCCCGACGACGGCATGATAGAAGTATTCGAGCTCCCCTCTTCCATCGTCTTCCCTCTCGAAGTCCTGAAGCCGGGTCATGTCCGGCCGGCGGCTGTCGTAACGGCCGTAGTCCATCTCCCGCCAGCCGTCCTCGCCGGGAAGTTTTCTCGTGAACGACCAGACGGAGTCGATCGTGTTGCCGACGTTGCCGTGGCAGCCGATGCACTGCATGAGCTCTTCGGTCGTCTGGGTCCGGAGCTCCCCTTTGCGGTTCTCGATATAAGCGGAAAGAATCCAGCCGGCACCGTTGTCCACCCAGCCCTGGCCTTCCCGGCCGATAACGATCTCCTCTTCATCGTCCTCATCATCGGGTGGGGCGATATCGGCCAGGGTCACGGGTTTCCACTTGTACATGTAACGGATTTCCTTGACCCGCTTGGAGCGCGTGCCCGGAAATTCGTAGACCGTACCGCCGACGGCCTCCGCACCGTCGAGTTCATAGCCTCTTTCGCCGTCGGCGTTGAGATCGACGTAGTGAAGCGGATGGGCGATCTCCGCGCCCACGGGATAAAAGCCTCTTTCCACCGGAACGCCGGACGCATCGCCGTAGTAAACTTCTTCCTCGGGCGCACGGTCCTTGATGTTTCTTTCGAGGAGGTCGAGGTTTTTCTTGTAGATCTCAATGTCGAAGGCGCCGGCCGCGGACATGAAGCTTCCGGGAAGGCGGATATAAACCCCGCTGACGCTTCCGGTGAGCGGCGTGAAAATCCCGTAAGGGAAGAAATTGTAGGCCCGCCAGCCCGTGTATCCGTCCTTTTCGTCCCGGACAAAACCTTCGGGATCGATATAGCCGTGCGTCCCACCCGAGGTCGGGTCGGCGGGATCATACGGGAAAAGATGATTCGGGTCGAGGGCCGGAAACAGGGCAAACTCGTCGTCCGGGTCGTCCATGTTCATCCAGTCCATGTTGCCGCCGGCCCGGGCCCGCAGAAAGGCCGGCCGCCAGTTGTCGGCGCGGACGTAAGCCGTGTCGTCGAACTCCGGAAGAGGCACGCCCTCGGCTTTGAGGCGGGCGTCGATGCTGCCCGGAAAGATCACGTTTTTCCACAGGATGTGGTTCAGCGAGGGCGACGGGAAGCTGTAGAGAACCTGGTCCTCGCCCAGCGGAAACGCGTTGCCGTGGCCGATTTTCGTGAGATAGTCCGTGTGGCAGTAAAGACAGGCGTTCTGAGTCCCGTAGCCCGTCTCGATCCAGCACTGGGCCGGAATGGCCGGATCTTCGTTGAAACTCGGTTTGTAGTCGGCGCCCGCCCGCTTGACGAAATCCTTCGGGGCCCGGCCTTGACGGAACTCGGCCGTCGAAATGAGTTCGGCTTTCATTCCGAGATCGCGCAGTTCCCGGACCGTCGGATCGATCTCAACTTCCGCCTTTCGGCAATAAGAAAATGTCAAAAGAATTGCGGCGGCCGCCGCCAAGACGGTCGCGCCTTTCTGGATTTTTTTCATCGGTCGTCCCCTTTCTTTCCGTAATAATTTTCAAAGTCGAGGCGCAGGACATCGGATCCCTGCGATATTTCAAAAATCCGGCCGCCCTCCGCGGACCGGATGAACGGCCCGGAATAGAGCGGCCAGGCGTCGATGTCGACCGGCTCGCCGTCGACAAAACGCAGATCGGGATGACCGAACTCCAGCCGCGTGCCGCCCGACGTCGTATAGCCGACATAGAGGTTACCGATGTCGAACTCGAGCGCGTTCCGGCGGATTTTTCTCTTGAATGCGGCGAATGACCGGAAGTCCTTCGCCGATGCGGCCTCCAGAATAAGTCCCGTCCGCGGGCCGTCGAGAGTCAGACGAAAGTGGTCGGTTTCTTCCGTCCATCGGCCCGGCGTGAGCGGTCGCACGGCGAAAAACACCCGGCCTTCACGGGTGAAGATCCAGCCCGAATCGTCCGCCTCGCGGGCTTCGAGGATTTTGGAGAAAAATCCGTTGACATGGCCGTGGCGCGCCTCCGCGGGAATGTCGTAGAGGACGACGATCGCATTTCCGTGCTGGAGAATCTCCTCGTAGGGTGAGCCCTCGACCCACTTGTGGGGACTGTCGGCATACGGGCGCTGTCTCAGAATATTGGCTTCGATCTCCTCCGGGTCATCGTCGAAATAACTCAGAAGGTGCTCGCGCGAAAAATAGGGATTGATGAAAAAGCAGGTCGCCCCGTCCCACACCGAGACCCAGGTCAGGTCCCAGCGGTGGTTTTCGACATCGGTGAGATCGCCGTAGGAGGATCCCAGGGCGTAGTCGGCCGTCATGTAAGTGTACTTGCGAATGGGGGTGGCGCCGCGGTTGACTCCGAGTCCGGCCCGGGGCGCCTTGGTTTCGATGTGGACGTAAGGCGCGGCGCGGTCTCCGGCGATTCTTTCGATCAGCGGATCCGGGCGGAAGTTCTGGATTGCGGCAAGCCCGACGTAGAAGGTTTCGGGAAGTTCCGGCCGGAAAACCGAGCGCCCGAAGAAAAGATAGCCGAAGGGCGTCGCCGTCCCGGAATGGAGTGCCGTATGGGTCGCCTGGTTGAATTTCTCGCGGCTGTGGCCGCCCGTCCAGTTGCCATCGAGGTACAGCACCGCGTAATCGGCGAGAAGCAGGTTGAGCAGCATCCCGGCCTTCCGGCTCAAAATCGGATCGTCGGCGAAATCATGGAGGCTCGTCAGGCACAGGAAATAGAGCGAGGCGTAGTTGGGCGAGGAGTACTCGTACTGGCCGAGAGTGACCGTGCGTTCGATCCAGCCGTCAATCCAGGAGGCGGCCTCCGCCCGGGCCTCGACGGGGCTCATCCCGTCGGCGAACCACGGGCCGTTGGGCCAGGTCTGCCCGAAAAGATAGCGGGCCGTTCTGTACTGAAGTTTGTGATTTTCCGTGAATCCGAGGTCGGGACCGAAGCCCGCGGCAAGACGCGCCTTCATGTCCTCAACAAGATCGTCAGGCAGCTCGTGGCCGAGTCGCAGGATGATCTCCATCGCCGCATAGGTCTGGAAACATTCCCACGGCTCGATCTGGACGGTCGCTTCGCGGAGATAGCGGAGGCCCGTCTCCCGGTCACGGCCGGATTCGAGCTTGACCGCGGCCAGATAAAGGCGCCGGCGCAGGTCGTCTCCGTCCTCCCAGGTTTGCCCGGCCAGAGCCGAGAGAATCTCCTGGCGCCGTTCTTCGAAACCGGGGGATTCGGCGGGCTCAGGCGAAGGCGGCTTGGTGCCGCAGGACACAAAGAGCGCTGGTCCGAGCATCAGAATCAGGACGACGGTGAGTCCGCACGCAGACGCTATGTTCGCCCGGGATATTAATTTTTTCCGAGCCAAAGACATGGAATCAGTTTATCACATCAAACTCAGGTCCGGAAATATTCTTCGGCAATTCGTCAGCCCGGGACTTCGGCTTCGATGTGGATGTCGCGGTTTTCGAAGGGGATCGTCCATGTGCCGTCGCCGCGCACCTCGATGCGCGCGTCGCCGCGGCAGAAGGGCTGTTGTCCGGGTTCGGCAGCCCGGATCTCAAAATAAAACCTTCGCCCGCGGAAGGGGACATTTCCCGAAATCCGGTTCAAGCCGGGAATGAGCCGCGGCCGTAAGACGATGGCGTCTTCGGCCGCCCGAATCCCCGCGGTATGCCGGACGCAGAGCATGACCATTTCCGCCCAGGCCCAGGGGATGATGCCGATCTGGGCATAGGGAGGCGAGATCCGGTCTCCGTGCATTTCGAACCAGGCGCCGGATGCGGCCGAAGGCAGCCCGGCGAGCCAGTCGAGGACACGGCGCGCCTCGGCCGGCCGTCCGGCTTCGATCGAGGCCCGGGCGACGAGAAGAGAGGCCAGGGGCCACGGGCCGGCCGAGTCGGCTTCCGATGTCATGTTGTAGCGGCCGTGGCCGCCCATGTCCCAGCCCTGGTTCCAGAGGACCTCCAGTCCGTCGAGAGTCTCCCGGGCGACCGGGCTGTCCGGCGGCACGAATCCCAAAAGGATCGGCATGATCGTCGAGACATCGGGTTGAAGAGCATGCGGCCCGGGCCCGGCCAGAGGCACGCCGTCGGGAAGTCCGGAATCCGGCCGAGGATCGGCTGTTTTCTGAACCGTGCCGTCCGCCCTCCGTCTCTTGATGAATCCCAGCTCATCGGCCATGCGAAACTCCCGGTGGCCGAGCACGGCACGCTTAAGAATCTCGGATTCTTTCCACCAGCGCTCCGCCTCGGCCGTCTTCCCCAGCCTTCGGGCGAGATGCGCGGCGTCGACCAGTCCGACCGCGGGATAGACCTGATACATGAGTTCGATTCCCGGCTCGATGCCGTGGGCGGCGTGGCGTTCCCAGTATTCGCGGCTGTTGCAGAGAAGGCCGGATGCGGGATGGCGGAATACCGGACGCAGCGGGAAATCGGCCGTCTTCCGGATTTTCTCCCAGCAATCCTCGACGATCCCGAAGTCGCCGGTCCAGCACACATATTCCCGGACGGCGTTGAGCAAAGCGCCGTTCTGGTCGAGTTCGACGTCCTCCACGGCCCGTCTCTCGCTCGAGTCGATACAGTCGCCTTCGTCGGAAACGAATTCGGCAAGCAGGCGGCGGAGCAGAACCCCGGCTTTGTCGTGATGTCCGGCCAGGATGAGCCCGTGGGCCATAAAGGAGTGATCGCGCACCCATTCGCGGTTGTACTGCCAGATGGAGGCGTCCACCCGCCCCGTACGCGAAACGACCGCCGGAAGCTGGGCGGCCGCGGCCTGGAAAAGCCGATCCGCGATGAGGCAGTCGAACTTCAGTTGCGACGCTTTTTGCCATTCGGCGGCCGTCTTGACGCGCGGCGGCGGGCCGTCGAGGACTTCGACGGTTACGGACCTGCGTTCGGCGTTCAGCCGGTAGCCCAGCGTCCAGCGGACTTGTCCTTCCTGCGGAAAGACCAATGTCTCATCGATTATCTCCTTCGAGCCCGCCCATCCCCCGGTTCTTAAGCGCACCGAATCCGGCCGCTTCCCCATTCTCTCAACAACAATCTCGCGCACCACAAGCGGCTCATCCGCCGCCGGACAGGAAAACATCTCCCGGACACGAAACGGCCCCGCCCGCCATTCGGCGGCCACGGTCGGGATATCGGAATCCTCCAGCCGGAAAACTTGGGGATCGGCCGCCCGGTAAACCGTACGCCTGTCTCCCCCGCTCTCGATTTCGATCCGCGTCGGTTCCAGGCCGCACTCCGGATCCAGGGTCGGGGCGTCGCGTTTCGGACCGAGCGTTTCCGGATCTTGGACGATCAAGCCCAGCGGAGTTCCCTCCCCCGAAGGCGCCCACTGGACGGCGGCCTGGACGTGGCCGTTGCCTAAAAAGAAATAGGCGACGTTTTCGAGATAGGTGCGGACGTCGGGATGGCCCGACTTCGGGTCATCGCGATAAAGATGTTCCTTAACGTCGATCATGCCCTTGATTCAGCTCACTATATGATCTTCAAGCACTATTTCTTCTCGACCGGAAGCAGGACCTCCGTTCGAAGATCTTCGGGTTTGACCGCCTGCGGGTTCATGTCGAGGTACTTCTCGATGCTCGGACCGGCCGCCTTGTAGCCGTTCATATCGCAAAATGCGGCGACTTTACCGTAGGCATATCTGATATTCTCATAGGGGCCGACGTAGAGATAGACGACGGCTTTGGAGTAGTTGAACTCGTCCTTCCGCAACGGTTCGATCACCGCGGCATCGGCGGAGACGGGAAAACCAAGCCTCCACAACAGATCCTCCTCATGGACCTGGTCGGGTGCGTTCAGGTACATCGCGAAGAAACCCCCGGTCGGCACAAGTCCTTGCTTGAAGAACAAGCCCATGAACTCATTGATCTTCGCCGAGATTTGGGTATAGGGGCCGCGGCACTCGAGATATGCATAGGAAAAGGCTGTGATGTCTCGAAGTTCCGCCGGGCGCATCCTCTCTTCCAGGGGCATCTGTGGCAGAAGACCCCCGGTTTTTTCCTGTGCCGGCGACAGGACGCTCAAAAGCGAAAGCAAGAGCATGACAAGAAGGATCTTTTTCATTTTCGCCTCCTTATTTTTTGGGGATGAATTCGATCCACCACTCCCCGTGGTCTTCGGGATCTCCTCCCTCATAGGGAAATTTCAGGGTGAGCGGCTTGCCTTCGAGAAGCGGGTTGAGCGGCGCCTGGAATTCAAACAGCATGTTGGACAGGACATTGGAGCCGAGTTTCGAGATCCATTCGAGATCGAGCAGGCCGAAGCGGGCCAGGAAACCGATCTTGACGGTTTCCTTGACGAGCGGAGCGATCGGCATGCCTTCCATGTCCAACGTCACTTCGTCTTCATCTTTCTCGCTCCAGCCGGACAGAAGAGACGCCGCAAATTCATTGGGCCAGGCTTTCTCGACCCAGGGCTTGTGGCGTTCCGCACCGTCGTAGACGTCATTGAAGGCATGCCGAGTGAGAAAGAGCCGGCCACCTTGGTCTTCGATGATTCCCGCGCCGCGCGCCGGATCATTGAAGACGACGACATCCCTGAAAGTCGCGCTGAAGGCCAGGTCGGCAAAGGTCATCCGGCCATCGGGGACATACGGCGAACTCATTTCAATCGCAACCATGACCGTATAAGGCGGGGATGTCCGCCGGGCCGATTTCTTGCTCTGTTCGGGATCCGGCCGCAGATCCGCCCAGACCCCGAGCAACAAAATCAAGGAAACGCATCCGGCGATGATCCGCACTTTCATGTCTCGATCCTCCTCATCTCCCCTTGATGGTTTTAGCCTTATTGGGAAGTGTATGTCCGCTTTTCGGGAGTGTCAAGAACCGGAAGGCGGTTTGCCTGGCTTTCCGACTGGCTCAAGCGGTCGGATGGCGAGTTGATCGAGCTCGAACCCTGATCCGCTCCTGGGAGAGTCGAATCTGACCTCCACGCTTCCGCCCGGGCTTATCAGACGATCCAAGACAACGGCATTCTCACGGGCGATTCTCACCCGGATATTCTCTTTTTCCCGTTCGATCTCGATATCAAACACGTTCCGGAAGCCATGGACATTCTTCAGTTTCATCCCGTCCCAGTCCTCCGGAAGCAGCGGCGTCAGGACGAACCCGCTCAAAGATGTCGGCCGGATGCCGAACAATCCTTCCGTATAAATCCGACAGTACAGGCCGCTTTCCGCGGAGAGATGGCGCTGATTGCCCTCCGGATACGCCTCGACCGCATAAGGGACATGATCGCCCAGAAGCCGGCGCGTCGAATAGTTTTTCAAATACTGAAGGCCGCGCCGAGTGTCTCCGCCGGCAAACACGCCGCGCAATCCGTAAAGCGTGGCCCTGTCCCAGAAAGTTCCGTCTCCCGAAACCGTCGCCAACCCGTCTTCCGTCCACAGTTCGGGAGAAAAAAGCGCGTCGATGGTACCGTCCTTTCTGTCGAAAATGCCGACCGTCAGCGGAATGCAAATCCAGGCCCGCAGCACGTCGTTTCCGTCATAATAGCGGTAGGTCTCATACCCCATGACTTTCGCGCCGAAATGGTTGTCAATATTTTTCCTCAGCTCCTCCGCCTGCGCGCTGTAGGATTGCGCAGAGCGACCCTGGGTCAAATCCTCATCGAGCCGGGCGGCCGATAAAAGCGCGTCGTAATAAAGCGACGACGTGACAAGATTCGCATCCCCCGAAGGAAAGCGGTTTTCCAGTTCATCCGAATCCGAGGCGACCACGCCATGTTCGTTCAGTTTACGCCGGCAGAACTCAAGGCACCATTCGATGAGAGGCCACAGTTCTTCCGCAACCGACCTGTCGCCCAAAGACAGCGCAAAACGCGCGGCGCCGTAGGCGATCATCGCGCCGTCACCGCGGTCTCCCGCACCGTGCCAGATGTCAAGGCCTTCGGCGATGATCGAGCTGGGAATGGGCCGGTATTCGGGGTTCATGAACCGGGCGAAATGACGGAAAGAATTCAACGCCGATTCATTTGCATAATCATAACCCAGAAAGGGAAAAAAAGGATTGATGTATTCCGCCTGATCGTTGGCCCAGATGGCGGCGTAATAGCGAAGTCCGCCCGGACCGTGCATGGGACCACCCCGGGTTTGATAGATGCTCTCGGCGCCGCGGATTTTGGCAAAGGCGAACATCGCGTTCAGCACCGGATCGGGTGTCTCGAGAATCATGTTTTCGGCCATGCGCTTCAGAAATGCATTGCGTTTATCAAGCTCTTGTTCCGGATCGATCTCAGGAATGGCTTCGCCGTCTTTTACGCCCGAGATAACCATGGAAAACCTGACGGTTTCTCCGGGTTCAAGCCGGTAATCGCCGTGATTGACGGATTGGACGGTCAGCACATAACGGCCCTCCACGCCCTGGTTCTCGGCGGTGCGCATGACGATGTGGATTTCGGGAATATCCAGGGCCACCGCTCGGTCCCGGTTGCTCGTGATCTCATAGATTTCACAGAAAACCGGTAAATCCGTGGAGGGAAAAATCACCCGTTTGAGATGAAGATCCTGATTCAGGAGGCTGTGGACCGTGATTTTTCCATCAAGCCCGACGTCCTCAACCTTTTCCTGTCTCACTCCCCATCCATCGATGGTTAACAGGGTGATGGGATCGATATTGAAGGTCCGGATCAAACTGGCATGCGTGTTGTTGGGGATCGTCCTCAGTATGGGCCAGACGATATCCCGGCTGATGAAATACGACTGATCCTCCTCAACGCCGTATCGGACCACCGCCGATATGAACTTCCCGCTCATTTCCAGATGATCACGGAAGGCGCGCCCGGCCTCCGCAACACGGGTGATTCCTCCGGATTCATTGAGGGTCCAGTTATGATCACCATCCTGCGCGGATACGGACACGGCCGAAATCGCACAGAAAAGAATAACCGCTCTTTTCATTCCGACTCCTTTTTTCTTTTAGCCGATTAAAAATTCCGGGGTTCGAAGACAAGGCGAAGTCCCGCAACGATTTCCTGAATCCGCGGGTGCGTCAGGGTTCCGATTTTGTCCCGGAGAACGGCTTTGTCCACAGTGACGACCTGAGACACGTTGATGACGCTCGGCCGGGGAAGATTGGCCTCACCCTTCTGAAGAGGGACATTCCCCGGGGCGTCAGCCCGCTTCAGATTTGAGGTCACGGCGCAAAGGACCGTCGTTTGGATACGGCTGGAATTGAACATGTCGTTCTGCACAACGACATGAGGTCGTCTGAAGCCGGGTGCGGAACCGAGAGGTTCGCCGGCATCGAGCCAGAAGACATCCCCCTGACCGATCACCATGGGTCCCTCTTGAAAACGGTTTCCTTGTAGAGATGAAGATCCGCCGCCCGAGTGTCCTTGTCCTCGGCTGTTTCCTCATCGGAATAGGCCCTGTTCAACGCTTCAAGCATACGCAGGGATTCGATCTTTTCCAGGTAGGCCGCGACGGCTTCGACGAAGATTTCGCTTCTCGACTTCTTCTGTTCCTCGGCAATCCGCTTGACTTCGCGGAACACGTTGTCCGGAATGGAGATGGCAATTTTCATACTATTAGTATGAATATTGGTATTCCAGTTGTCAAGCCGCCGCGTTGAACCGTTTTCTGTCATCTCAAGGAATAGACGTCAGCAACGGTCGTGTTGTCTCATAATGTCAGCCCGACTCGAGAAGGTCCATGTCTCCGACGAGTTCCAGTCCGGCGTGCCGGCCGATTCCTTCGAAGACCGTGCGGTTGTTTGCGTCGGTCATTCTCACCGACAACTCGCCGTCAACACACTCGTGGATGACCCGGTCCATTTGCCCGACGACCGGCGCCTTGAGGGTGCCCCGGGACGTGTTTTTTCCCTCGACGCTTATGGAAAAACGCCGGGATTGAATCCGGACGGCCACATTGTCGCCGCGGACGCTCAGATCCGCGATTTTGGCCCGCTGCCTTTCCCGGGCTATCTTGGCACAAACCGAACTCAAACTCAACCGCTCCCGTTGAAAGCCCCCGACTTCGGTGATATAAGGTCCATAAGGAGCCGCCCGTGATCGAAATAACGCATGTTTCCAAGAGTTACAACAAGGGCCGGATCAAGGCCGTCGACGATCTGACCCTGCGCGTCCGCCCCGGCGAGATCTTCGGATTCCTCGGGCCGAACGGAGCCGGCAAGACAACGACCATCAAGATGATCGTCGGATTGCTCCGGCCGGACACAGGGACGGTGGCGGTCGAGGGCTACGACGTCATCAAGGAACCGCTGGCGACCAAGCAGTTGACGACATACGTCCCCGACACGCCGGCCGTCTACGAACGTCTGACGGGACTCGAATACCTGAATTTCATCGGCGACGTCTACGGCGTTCCCCGCGAGGCGCGGCTCGAGCGGATCGGAAAATGGCTCGAGATCTTCGAGCTCCAGGAGGCCGTCGCCAACCCCATTCAGAGCTACTCGCACGGCATGAAGCAGAAGATCGTTTTAACGGCGGCCCTGCTCCCCGGCCCCCGGGTCATGGTTCTCGACGAGCCGCTGGTCGGGCTCGATCCCCGGGCGGCCCACCAGATCAAGGAGATGTTCCGGGAACACTGCGACGCGGGCAAGACCCTCTTCTTTTCGACCCACATCATGGAAGTCGCCGAGAAACTCTGCGATCGCATCGGCATCATCCACCGGGGCCGCCTGGTTGCCTCCGGAACGATGGAGGAGCTCCGAGCGCTCGGCCGCAGCGACACATCCCTCGAGGAGATCTTCCTGGAAGTGACCGAAACATGATCCGTCCCGGAAAGCTCCGGACCGCCGTCCGGGCCGGGCTGAAGTCGAACTTCGGCCTGTCGATCCTGAAATACCGGCTGTTCAAGCAAAAGAAGGACCGCTGGCTCGTTCCGGCCTTCGGGCTGGCCGCGGCCGGCATCCTGCCGGCCCTTTACGGCTGGATCCTGCTCATCCAGGGGGCCTACGTCGTCCTCGCACCGCTGAACCAGCAGCGGGCGCTGCTCTCGCTGGGGATCCTGGCCGGGCAAATCGTCGTTCTCCTCTTCGGGATCTTCTACGTCATCTCGGCCTTCTATTTCTCCCGGGACATGGAGATGCTGATTCCCCTCCCCTTCCGCCCCGGCGAAATCATGGCCGGCAAGTTCGCCGTCATCATGATCAATGAATACCTGACGGTCGCACTCTTCGTTCTACCGGTCGTCATCACCTACGGGGTACTGGACAAGGCGGGCCTTGGCTACTGGGTCAGCGCGGTCCTGGTCTACCTGGCGCTTCCGGTCATCCCTCTGGCCGCCGTCTCCGTCGCGGTCGTCGTCCTGATGCGGTTCGTCAATATCAGCCGAAAAAAAGACGCTCTCATCCTGGCCGGCGCCGTCCTTCTTCTCGGGCTTGTCTTCTCCCTGCAATTCGCCCTGGGGAGGTCGGCCGCATCGGGAGAGCTGGAAGCCGGCGCCCAGGCCGTCATCGCGTTCTTCACCTCGCCGAACAGCCTCCTTAACCGGGTCGGAGCCGTCTTTCCGCCGGGCATCTGGGCGACCAAAGCCGTGTCCGGAGGTTTCAGCGGAGAGGGTTTGTCCAACCTCTTCATTTTCCTGGGCGTTTCGATCGCACTTTTCGCCGGTCTCGTCGCCGCCGCCGAAGGCCTCTTTTTCAAGGGAGTGATCGGACTGGGCGAGACGACGGCGAAAAAGCGGCGGCTGACGCGCGGCGAGATGTCGCGACGACTGTCCTCGGGACGGAGGGCGACGTCGGCGATTTTCCGGCGCGAGTGGAGGCTCATGAACCGGACGCCGATCTTTCTCCTCAATGGAACTCTGGTCGCTTTCATCTTTCCGGTGCTTTTCGTCCTTATGACATCCTTCAATTCGGGTGGGGATGAAAGCGGGGGCGGGCCCATGTTTCTTTTAAGAGCCCTGATGGCGGCCAATCCCCTGATCGTCATCCTGGGTACGGCCCTGTTGATGATCGTCTGCGGCAGCCTGAACGGAACGTCGTCGTCGACGTTCTCGAGGGAGGGGTCGCAATTCTGGATCTCGCGCATCATTCCCGTTGCGCCCCGCGAACAGGCGGCGGCCAAATTCCTCCACTCCTACCTTGTGGCCGTCCTGGGCGTCGTAACAGCCGGGGCGACGGCCGCGTTCTTCCTCCATGTCAAGGCCGTTCACCTGGCGGCCGCGGCGGCTCTGGCGCTCGCCGCCGGAGCCCTGCTCACGGCCGTGGGAATGATTATCGACTTGGCCCGGCCTCTTCTCGACTGGACGAACCCGCAGAAGGCCATCAAGCAGAATCTCAACGTCCTCCTGGCCCTGCTGGCCGATATCGGCATTTTGACGGCCGTTTTCTTCGGGATCAAGGCGATGATGAAGGCGGGGTGGACGGCCCCCGCAGTCCTCGGCGGGCTGTTTGTTGCGCTTTCGGCCCTCGCCGCGGTCGTCTATGCCGTCCTGCTTCGATTTGCCGACAGGCGCTATCCTGAAATCGAAAACTAGTGCCGGCCGGCGTCGACGATCAGATGAATAATCCCTTCGGATTTACCGGCTCATCCGGTCAATCCGGCAAAAAAGGATCTTCCTTGATCCGAATCGAGAGTTTCTTGGCCAACGCCTTCATCCGCTGATCCCGGGTCAGGAGCAGGGCGTCATGACGGCGGGCGCTGATGACGTAGAAGAGATCGTAAAGCGGGTGTTCATGAGTGATGGATTCGCCCAAAGCCTCGCGCCAAAGATCCTGGGCGGAGATGAAAGCGTCGATCATCTGCAAAGCATTTTCGGCCAGGCTGACGGCCTGTTCCTTGGTGAAGCCGGCCAGTTTGACGTATTTCCAGGCGACATTGGTGATCTCGGAAATGAAGAGATCCGGGGAAATGACCGACTGCGCCTTTTTAACGTTTTCGCGGATGAACTCGTGGTCTCCTTTGTTCAGGACGAGATCGACGGCCGCGGAAGGATCCAGAACGACAATCATCGGTCGCGGTCTTCACGAATCAAAGCGGCGGTATCGATATGCTCGGACGAGGGGTATTTGATTTGAGCGATCTTTTCCAGAAGGGCCGCTCTTCTGAGCTGATTATTGCGATGCAGATTCAACCCCTGCTTGAGCAGGACGATGGTTTGTTGGGTCACGCTGCGGTTTTCTTCCTTGGCCAGCAAGGTGAGACCGATGTAAACGTCATCCGGCAAATCTCTGACCTGTAAGGTGGGCATTTTCTCCTCCTGCATGCAATATATATACATATTGCATGCACGTCAAGTTTTTTTATTTTTCGGGGATTAATTCGACTCGCGACACCCTGTCCCAGAGTGTCCCGTCACCGGAAATCGCGGCTAGGCCTTCCTCTTAAGGAATAGACGTCGGCAACGGTCGTGTTGTCTCATAAGATCATCCTGACATGAGAAGGCCCATATCTCCGACGAGTTCCAGTCCGGCGTGACGGCCGGTTCCCTCGAAGACCGTGCGGTTGTTTTCGTCCGTCATTCGCACGGACAATTCGCCGTCGACGCACTCGTGGATGACGCGGTCCATTTGCCCGGCGACCGGCGCCTTGAGGGCGCCCCGGGACGTGTTTTTTCCCTCGACGCTTATGGAAAAACGCCGGGATTGAATCCGGACGGCCACCTTGTCGCCGCAAACACTCAGATCCCCGATTTTGGCCCGCGTATAAGTGGCGAAGGGATAAAGGCGACCTTCGACCAGGAAAAAGCCCAGAAATCCGGTGAAAGCGCTTCCCAGCCAGGGAATGTGGGCGATGGAGAGCATGAAGGATGTCTGCTCGGTTTCGAAGTGGTTTGTCTGCATCCAGATCCAGGCCCGAGGCATGGACGAGCCCCAGTCTTTTTCGATGTAGCCTTTTCCCCCGGTGAAGTCCGCCGTCTCTCCGTTGATCCGAAGCGTTCCTTCAAGCGCATGATCAAGGCTGACGACCCCATGGTAGCATTCCATGAAAGGGACGTAGCGGTACCATCCCATGATGCCCGGCCGGGCCGGGGTTACGGGATATGTCACGGAATTTCGGAAAGAAAGTTCGCCCTCGAACGTTCCGGATTCATCACGGATGTCCAGGCGGAATCCCCGGTCAGAAAACACGTTTTCCGCGACGCGAGCTTGAAACTCCCGGCGGGAATAGGCGAAGTCTTCGCTGCCGTAACGGAAATACCAGGTGTGGCCCGTCATGCCGTCGATCGCCTGGATAAAGGCATGGCCCCCGTCGCGGCCGTAAGAGATGCCCGGAATGAAGGCCCACGCCCGCCGGCCGTCCGCGCTGACGACCTTGAAATACCAGCCTTCGAAATAATTACGGGTTTTGCCGTGGCCCTGAAACCAGGCCGGACGGAAGATTTTCCTTATGGGATAAAAATCCATTGGTGAATTTTATCATATTTGATTCCTAACCACCGTTTATAATAAACTTCCGTCATGAACCCAACCCGGGAATCGGTCGATCTGTTTCGGCGATTTCTCGATATCATGCGCGCTCTTTTTGAGGAAAAAGCCGATTATGTTCTGATCGGAAGCTTTGCCGTGATTCTGCACGGCTTATCCCGGCTGACCGTCGATATCGACATTTTCATTAAGCCTGAAGCCGGAAATCTCGAACGCTTGAAAAAAGCCCTGAGGCGGGTCTTCCCCTCGGATGACGAGATCGATTCCCTGACTCTCGACGACTTGCGCGACTATGCCGTTGTTCGATTCGGAACCGAAGACGATTTCTATATCGATCTCATCGCGGGGATCGGAGAGATGTTCCGTTACGAAGACATGGAATGGGAAGTCCGCGAAGTCGAGGGCGTGCCGGTGCGGATTGCAACTCCGGAAACGCTTTTTCGGATGAAAAAAGACACTGTGCGGCCGGAAGACAAGCGCGACGCCCGGTTTTTGGCCGAGCTCATAGCCGGCAAGGCCGCGGAGAAGACATGACGGCCGTCCGGAATTTCCGAACGTTCGCCGAGGCGGAAAAAGACCTTTGGACGTTCCGCCCGGACGAAGCCTATTACCGGCGCGTCGCGGCCCTCTGGATCGCCGCACGGCGCCTCTGCCCTCCTCCGCCCGTCCGGCGGGGAATCACGCGCTTCCGCACATTCGAAGACGCTTCCGGCAGAGACGTATCCGATCGACACTGAACTCCTGGGCTTCCTGCACGTCTTCAAGCAGATTTTTATTGACAAAATGTGCTCTTACATGAATATTTACTTATAAATATGCTCAGATTAGTTTGTATCCTATTCATGACGTCTTTATTGTTCGGCTGTGGTTCCGAACAAGACCCTATGGAAAAGAGAATTGAAGAAGTCTTCATCATCGATACTGAAAAAAATGAAATCGCAGAGTTGGGCTTAACCGATCCAAAAACATTTGATGTCGATTCCGAGGGGAACATCTATTTTCTCAATGACGGACAAAGCGAAAGTCATATTTTCAAGTTTGACGCCCAGGGGAATTATGAAACCTCGTTTGGCAGAAGAGGACAAGGTCCCGGAGAAATTCAATTTCTTTCAGGTTTTGGCATCGGACATCAAGATGAAATCGCCGTGACCGATTATGGAAACAAAAAGCTCGTCATTTTTGATGGAACCGGAAATCTGGTTCAGGAAACGGATATCGAAAGAAATGTCTGGGACATTCGTCCTTTGAAGAATGGCAACTATTTGATCGTTAAAAAGCTTGCGGATATTGAAGGAGAATATTTGTTCCAATATCCGATTCTTTTATGTGACAAGGACTTTAGACCCATCGAGGAGCTTGATCGACAAAAAATACCAAACTATTTAAAAAAAAAGTCCATGGCGATGATCCCCTATATTTTCCTGTACGGCATTTCCCCGGATCGAATCTTTATCGGCAATGCGACCCGAGGATATCGCATTCGGACCTATGATTTTGATGGGAATCTTCTTCGCGAAATCAGGAAGGAATCCACAGCCGGAGATAAAGATGAATTTCTCAAAGACTTGAAGACGATTTTGCCTGAAGATGTTTCAAAGGAAAAAAAAGTGCGCTTTCCCAGCCGGCTGCCGCCGTTTACAACATTTTATTCCGATGATGACGGGCGGTTGTTTGTCATGACTTCCAAAAAGAGAAAAGGCTCCGATGAATATTGGGTTGACATCTTCAATCCGGAAGGTATTTTTATCGGGCAAACAAGTCTGAAAAGCCTGGTATCCATGTTGTCTCCGGAGCCTTTGTATCCCTATATCAAGATCAAAAAGGACCGTCTCTTTCACTTATCGATTAAAAGCGGTGGTTTCAAGAAATTGGCCGTTTACAGGATGTTGGAATAGCTATCGCGAAGCGGAGTATTTCATCATATTTGATTCCGGTCCGCCGGATATTATAAACTTTTATGATGACCCCAATCCGGGAACCGGTCGATCCAGCCAGAATGGTCAAAAACGCTTTGAAGATCCCGTCGTTCATCTGCATTTTCCTGCTTGCGGCCGCCGCCTGCCGATCCCCGAAGCCGGCCGCGCCCATCGAACTTTCCGAACTGACCGTGGCCCGAATACATGCGGCTTACGAAAACGGGGAGTACGGCAGCAAGGAGCTGGTCCGGGCCTATCTGGACAGGATCGCGAAGTTGAACGACCGCATCAATGCGCTGACAACCATCAATCCCGAAGCCCTTTCGATCGCCGAAAAGCTCGACAAGGAATTCGCCGCCACCGGCAGGCTGCGCCCGCTGCACGGCATCCCGCTGATCGTCAAGGACAACATCAACACCCACGGTCTCCCAACCACCGCGGGCGCTTTGGCGCTGGCGGATTTCGTCCCTCAGGAGGACGCCTTCATCATCCAAAGACTTGTCGAGGCCGGCGCGATCATTCTCGCCAAGTCCAATATGGCCGAGTGGGCGTTCAGTCCGATGCACACGGAAAGCTCGACGGCCGGCACCACCCGGAACCCGTACAACCTGGACTTCGTTCCGGCCGGATCAAGCGGCGGCACGGGCGCCGCAATCGCCGCAAACCTGGGCACGATCGGCCTGGGAACGGATACCGGCAATTCCATCCGCGGACCTTCCTCGCATAACGCACTGGTCGGTTTCCGGACGACCTTGGGATTGGTGAGCCGATCCGGGATCGTACCGCTTTACCTGCGAAACGATGTGGTGGGCCCGATGTGCCGCACGGTCGAGGACGCAGTCAGGGTGCTGGACGTCATCGCCGGATACGACCCGGCGGACCCGTTGACGAAGCATTCGGACGGGAAGATCCCTGAATCCTATTCCCGGTTCCTGGATAAAGACGGGCTCAAAGGCGCCAGAATCGGGGTTTTCAGGACACTGAGCGAAAAGGATGCCGATCCGGAGATTTCCCGGCTTTTCGATCAGGCGCTTGCGGACATGGAAGGCCTGGGGGCGGTCATCGTGGATCCTGTGGAGGTCGAGAATTTTGAAACGCTTCGGCGGGATCAATGGTGCCCGACGTTTCGGGACGATCTGGAGACCTTTTTGGCGACCTACGTGAAAAAGGATACGCCGAAAACCCTGGAGGACGTGATCCGGGCGGGGACGAAATCGGAATATGTCAAAACCCGCATGGGCGCGTTCGCGGAGAAAAAAGGCCGATGGGAGGATCCGGATATCGAATGCGGGGACGCGTATTCGGATGTCAAGAGGATCGCCTTCCGCGAGGCTATTGAAAAAGCGATGGACACCCTCCGCCTCGATGCCGTCGTCTACCCCACATGGAACCATAAGCCGGCCCGCATCGAGCTTTTCCAGGAAGAATACAAAGGGGACAATTCCCAGATCATCGCTCCCCATACCGGGCAGCCCGCCTTCACGGTCCCGATGGGTTTTACATCCGGCGATCTTCCGGCCGGGCTTCAGTTGCTGGGCAGAATGTACTCAGAGCCCACACTGATCAAACTCGCCTACGCCTACGAGCAGGGAACCCGGCATCGGAAACCTCCGAGCCTGGAATAGTTCTTTAGTCCTGAACTTCGCTGCACGTCTTCCAACAGGTGTGGAAGTGAGAGATCAAGAAGATCGCGGAAGCTGAGTAATATTGATCGAAGGGCCCTTATTCTTTTCATTCTCTCGGGGTTGAATTGAACATCCTTTTTTTTCCGGCCCTCAACATTCAAACGCGCCTCCTCCGACTTTGGCATATCATTGTTGAATTTTATCTCTCTATCTCTTTAAGTTCATTTGCAACCCATTGCTGTTTCTCTTGACTCAATCCCAGATTTTTTAAAAGTTCAGGTTTTTCGGAAAGCTGAGCACAGGTCACAATCCCCTGTTCCATAAGCAGATTCTTTAACGTCATAATCCCGCCGCTTGAATAGTTTCCCTTGTAGGCGCGGGCATAAATTTTTCGGGTCGTTACGCCATCATGCACTCAATCTTCAATATCAGCAGCAATCATATTGACGACATCACCGTCTGCTCCGGCATTTTTAAGTGATGTTTTCAGCTTGGAAACGTCAAAGGGGTAGGGGTTCCTTCCGGCGGCAGACGGGTCGGCTCAATAACAGGAAATTGACATCGGCTCGGAGCGGTGATATTCTTTTTGTCGGGAAAGGGTGGACAAAGAGTCGTGACCCGGGATGTCCGTAAATCAATGATCGGAAAAACGATCTCTCACTACAAAATCATCGACACGCTCGGTCAAGGCGGAATGGGTGTTGTTTACAAGGCCGAAGACACCAAGCTGAAAAGGACGGTTGCCCTAAAGTTTTTATCTCCGGACCTCACCAGGGATCGGGAGTCCAGAGAACGCTTTGTTCAGGAAGCGCAGGCGGCCGCGGCATTGGATCACCCCAATATCTGCACCGTTTATGAGATCAATGAATCCGATGGAGACACCTACATTGCCATGGCTTACGTGGAGGGCCAAAGCCTGAAAGAAAAAATTCGGGGAGGCCCTCTTGCTTTGGATGAAGCTTTCAGCCTTGTTTCCCAGGTTGCCGAAGGGCTGCGGGCTGCGCATCAAAAAGGCATCACTCATCGGGACATGAAACCCGCGAATATCATGATCACCGGTGAGGGGACAGCCAAGATCCTTGATTTCGGTCTGGCCAAGTTATCCTGGGGAGAAGATCTCACAAGAACGGCGGTTGTTATGGGAACCGCAGCCTACATGTCTCCCGAACAGGCTTGTGGCAAACCGGTTGATCATCAGACGGATATTTGGTCCCTGGGATGCGTCCTTTATGAGATGCTGACGGCAAAGCAGCCGTTTGAGAGTGCAAGTATCCAGTCGGCCCTATATGCGATCTTGAACGAGAATCCTGAGCCCGTCTCACGGGTGAGGAACGACATTCCGCCTGAGGTTGAAAAGATCATCGAGACCTGCCTGCAGAAAGATCCCCACAATCGCTACATGGATATGGAGGCTTTGCGGGACGACTTGAAATTGTTGGTCGCAAGGGATAAGACCTTAACCATGCCTTCCATCACCAGGGAAGTAAAGCCGCCCTCCATCTCCGTTCTTCCCTTTGTCAACATGAGCAACGATCCTGAGCAGGATTATTTCTGCGACGGTTTGGCCGAGGAACTCATCAATTCCTTGACCAAAATCCAAGCCATCAAAGTTGTGGCCAGAACCTCCGCCTTCGCCTTTAAAGGAAAAAATATCGATGTGCGTGAGGTGGGCCGGCGGTTGAATGTTGAAAAAATCCTGGAAGGCAGTGTCCGCAAGTCGGGAAACAAACTGCGCATCACGGCGCAGCTTGTCAACGTCGCGGACGGTTTCCACCTGTGGTCTGAGAAATTTGACCGCGACATGGAAGACATTTTCGCGATTCAGGACGAGATCTCATTGGCCATCGTTGACAACCTCAAGGTCACGCTTTTAAAACGGGAAGAAAAAGCGCTGCTGAAGCGGTATACGGAAGATCCGGAAGCTTACAATCTCTACCTGAAAGGGGTTTTCAATCTGCGGAGATACACGGCCGAAGGATTCCAGGAGGCCATCAAATACTTCGAGCTCACCCTTCAAAAAGATCCGGATTATGCCCTCGCCTATGCCGGTTTGAGTGAAGTCTTTTATGCCATCTCCTACTGGGGAAACGTTCCTCCTCATCAGGCGTATCCGAAAGTCAAGGAATTTGCGAAAAAAGCCATAGAAATCGATAAAGAGATCGGAGAGGCTCATGCCTCTTTAGGGATGGTCTACGCATTTTATGATTGGAACGGGAAGGAAGCGGGGCGCGAATTGGCCACAGCTCTGGAATTGAATCCGAGTTCGGCCATCATTCACTTGAGTTATTCCTGGTTTTTAACACTCACGGAAAGGCATGAGGAAGCCGTCGCTGAAGCCAAAAGGGCCCAGGAGCTCGATCCGCTCTCACCCCTGATTATTGCTCACGTCGGCCTGGCCTGCATCTGGGGCCGTCAGTACGATAAAGCCATTCAGGAAATGAAGGCGGGAATGATCCTGGCTCCGGATTTCTACCTGATGCACTATTATTTGGGATTGGCTTACCGGGGCAAACAAATGCGCAATGAGAATATTGCCGAGTTTGAGAAGGCCGTCGATTTGTCAGGAGGAGCCCCCTGGCCGGCTTTGATGTTGGCCTGCAATTATTTTGAGACGGGTCAGATCGAAAAAGGAGAGACTCTCCTGCAAAGCCTGGAGCAGAGAGTCCGGCAGGCATATATGCCGGCGCTGGGATTCGCCTACGTTTATTTTTTCCGCAAGGATCTGGAACATACGTATGATTGGTTGAAGCGGGCCTGCGAAGAGAGGGACAATTTTCTTCCCTGGTGTGCGATCATCCCGATTCAAGAGTACCAGCTTCACAACCATCCCCGGTTAAGGCCTTTATATCAAAAGTATGGATTGATCAAGTGAATCGAGTACGGAATTTGATTCCGCTCCGCCGTTTATCATAAACTTCCGTCATGAATCCAACCCGGAAACCGGTCGATCTGGGCAGAATGGTCAAAAACGCTTCCCGCCGAGATACGGTCGGCAAACTGATCTCAAGATCGAAAAAAAGGAGGGTCATCCATCTATGCCGTCACGGCTTGGGATCCCCGCCTTCCCGTCGACCAGGCCCTCAAAGGATTGATGTTCTGGCAGTGGGTGGCGCGGAATCACCCCGGCATCACGATCGCAACCCGGGCCGAGGACATCCGGATTATCTGGATGTCACCAGCGCCTACAACAAACACGTCACGGCAAACATCCGTTCGCCCCACCGCATGGTCGAAGGCTTTGCCTACTACCCCGAAGTCCTGAACTTCGTCGAAAGGCTGCGCCAAAGGAACTGAACTATCTGCGCGTCTTCCAACAGGTGTGGAAGTAGCGAAATCCCCGATTCACCCGAGGAGCTTGAGATAGTCATCGCCCGTAACGATGAATTCCGCCCGTCCGGCCGCGGCACAGGCCAATATCTTGTTGTCTTGGGGGTCGCGGCAAATGAGCGGGACGGGTTGCGTGATCGGCGCCGGTCGAGCGATTTCCTCGATCGATTTGAGGAAGTAGTCTATGAAAACAGGGTCCACGCCGAACTTCGGACGTCGCAGGACAACGGCGATTTCATCAAGAATCTCCCGGCAGACCAACAGCTCGTCATTCCCTCTGACGGCTCTTTCAAGGACTCTTCGGGGACTTCCATCCCAAAAGAATGCCGAGATGAAAACATTCGAATCGATGACGACTCTCATCGCTTTCGTCGAAGCCGTTTCAACTCCTTGAGAACATCGGCCTCGCGAATGCCCCGGTCGGCGGCAAGATCCTCTCCGTAAGAGAAAATGCTTTGCCACCGTTTCTTCCTCTCGATATACATCCGGGCCGCTTCGCGAATCAGTTCGGAACGGCTTCTGGTCTCGGCTTTGGCGACGAGGTCGATTTGCTTCAGCAAATCTTTCTGAAACGAGATATTGACCGTGGCGATGCCCATGATGACCTCCGGTCACAATATACAAACATTGTATATAATTGTCAATGACGTCTTGCAACCCCAGATTCTGCTCACGAGAGCTCGCGCGGCTCGAAGACGAGACGGAGACCCGCCGCGATCTCCCGGATCCGTTGACGGGATAGGGTCCCGATTTTTTCCCGGAGAAGGGACTTGTCTACGGTGATGACCTGTGACACATTGACGACACTGGGCCGGGGAAGGTTCGCCTCGCCCTTGTGCAGCTGGAGATTCCCGGGCGCTTTGGCCCGCTCCAGGTTCGAAGTGATAGCGCAAAGGACGGTCGTTCGGATGCGGCTCGAGTTGAAAACGTCGTTCTGGACCACGACATGAGGATGCCTGAAGCCGGGGGCGGAACCTCGGGGTTCACCGGTGTCGAGCCAAAAGACGTCGCCCTGGCCGATCACCATTTTTCCCTCTTGAGGACCGTGCTCTTGTAGAGTTCGAGGCTCGCGGCGCGGGTGTCCTTCTCTTCCTGAGTTTCCGACCCGGTATAGGCCTCATTCAGGGCCTCGAGAATTCGGCGGGATTCGATCTTCTCCAGATAAGCCCTCACGGCTTCGACAAAGATCTCGCTTCGGGAACGCTTTTGCTCCTCGGCGGCCTTCTTGACCTCGCGGAACACGTCGTCAGGAATTGAGATGGCAATTTTCATACCATTAGTATGAACAGTGGTATTCCGTCTGTCAAGAGGCCGAGCCGGGATTTCTTCCGTCATCACATGAGAAGAACGTCAATATGCAGCCATGTTTCTCATCGCGGGCACACCCAGATTCTCCTCGAAGGCCGGCTTCTCCTTGATCCACTGCAGCGTATTGCTCTTATTTTCGAGACTTGGCCAGAAGTTCCTTAACCCTGCGCAACACCCGGACATCTTCCCGGTGTCTCGGGTCATCGATAGGGCTTTTGATTTGAATGAGCGTATCGAGATCGACGAAATAAGCCGGAGCCTCTCCGTAGCGGCTCCCTATTTTTTTCTCCCAGGAAGCATTAAAATCAACATCCGGCACACTCATAAGGAGATCGATTCGGTTGGGTGCCATCCCCAGTTGCAGGATCTCTTCGGGCTTGGAGGGATCCAGCAGGAAGGGACTGCCGAATTCGGCAAGAGCCTCGTTGGCACGGGTTACGTTATCTTTTTCAGGACCGATCCAGAGATCCATATCTTTCGTGAACCGGGGCTTGGCGTGAAAGATAAAGGCCAGGCCTCCGATGATCAAGTATCGCACACCATGCTTGGCAAACTGATCAAGGATATCTTCGAAGTCGCGAACCGTGTCCACGCCTACTCCCGCCTTGGAATATTTCGCGTTTTTTTTCCGTCTTTGATCAGGACCGCGTCATTCCTGATGGCCGCGAAGGCCGCAAGTCTCTCTTCCGGGCTTCGACTCTGCCAATACAGAAGATCCCATTCCTCGGCCTCGGCGAATCCGACAGCCCTGTTGGCCACAATCCTTTTTCGCCGCTCCGCGGCCCGCTTTTCGATGTTCAAAAAAATATCGACTCCTGTTGGATATTTTATCACAAAAGTTCGGTTATTGCCGGTCAGTATTCCGGCGATATTCATAATTCCGGTCCGCCGTTTATCATCAACTTCCTTCATGAATCCAACCCGGAAACCGGTCGATCTGGGTACAGGGAAATCACGCACTTCCGCACCTTTGAAGACGCTTCCGACCGGGATACCGTCGGCAAACGGACTGAACGATCGGAATAGCGATCCCCGTTGACCCTTTTGCGCAAGAGCCATGCTGGCCTGCATCCTCGGGGACCGGTACCCCGATTGGGATGAACCGATGATCCAAAAAGAAGCCGCCAGGAGAATGCCGGTGGAACAAAAGGAGACGCAGTACGGGAGGCGACCTTCGAGCAGGAGCCAGCGCCCATGGGGGGCATCCGGGAAACGATGAAAATCGAACCGGCTCGGGATTTCCCGCAAAGAGCATGAGTGTATATTCCGGTTGAAAGCGGACAGTGATTCCGATTCATTCCGGACACCTGTTCCGGTTCAAAGCGGCCACCGATTCCGGTTGATTCCGGCCACTTTTTCCGGGTGTCCGGAATCGGGAGCGGCGCTGGATAACCCAAACAAAAAGGGTCAAAATGCCTCCTTGGAAAGGAGGCACACATGGCCCGAGCGAGGTTATCCATGCGGAAGATACGAGAGGTGTTGAGGCTGAAGGCCTCGGGGTTGAGCTACCGGGCGATCGCCCGGGCCTGCCTGATCGGAAAAGAGACGGTCCGGGAGTATCTGGGCCGGGCGACGGAGGCGGGTTTGAGTTGGCCGTTGCCGGACGGACTCGGTGAAGAGGAACTTGAGCGGCGGCTTTATCCGAACGAGCCGATCTCGGTTCGCAAGGAGGCCGAGCCGGACTGGCGGGAGGTTCACCGGGAACTGCGTCGCAAGGGGGTGACACGGAAGCTTCTGTGGGAGGAATATCGACGGGACGCTCCGCAGGGTTATCGGTATTCGCAGTTCTGCGAGCGGTACCGGCGTTGGACGAAAGCGCTGACGCCGGTCCTGCGGATGATGCACAAGGCGGGCGAGAAGATGTTCGTCGACTATGCGGGGATGACCGTTCCGTACACGCATCGGGCGACGGGAGACGTGCGGGACGCTGCGGTGTTCGTTGCGGCGATGGGTGCAAGCTCGATGACCTACGCCGAGGTCCAGGACTCTCAATCGCTTCCCGACTGGATCTCGGGCCACATCCACGCCTTCGAATTCTTCGGTGGCGTGACGGAGGCGCTGGTTCCGGATAACACCAAGACCGGGGTTCGGTCGGCCTGTTTTTACGAACCCGTGATCAATCCGACCTACCAGGCCTTGGCCGAATATTACGGGACGGCCGTTCTGCCCACACGGGTCCGTTCGCCGAAAGACAAGGATCATGCTTCATACTGCACCTCATTCCGTACATTCGGAGTAAGTTGAGGGTAAATGCGCCGATCTCGGAAGCGCTTGCCTGGATGGGTCTTCGGCAAAGGCCCGCTGATAGATTCGAAGAGGATCTGGCCGCGGTCATCGGCATAAACGCCGCGCAGAACACCTTCTTTGGCGAACCGCGTCGCCGTACTCAGGTGGACATTGAGAACGGCGGCCATCTCGGAAGTGGTCAGCCAACCCTGTCGGCGAAGGCGTTGGGCCAGACTCTCGATCCCATAGGTTATCCGGATGTTCCGAACTAAAAGCCTTGTGAAGGCACAACCCGTACCGGAACGATGACCGCGGGCCCGGAGGGCCTGAGCGATCTGTCTATCCGTTTGTTCGGCGGCCATGGCGCGAATCAACTCGACGATTCCGGCGGGTGTCCGCCTCAGATCCGGAGCGGACAAGGGC
>JAWSUF010000008.1:60000-115594 GCA_033549365.1 Acidobacteriota bacterium | reverse complement strand
TTGTGGATATCATGGAGGGTTGTAGCCCTTTTTTTTCGTCCTTGTCAAATGCCATCACGTAACTTTGAAACAAGCTCTACTTGTAACTGCACCAGACGGCGAAATCGACGCCCCACTTCGACAGCTCATGCGGAACGGCGCCTACGGAATGGGCGCAGTCGAAGCCGATGGGAATGCCCTTCTCCCTCGCCCGGAGCGTCAACAGCTCCATGTTGAGAAGTTGGCCGCTTCGATAAAGGACGGACGGAAGAAAAACCAGGGCCGTTCTCTCGTCCATGAGGCGGACGATGTCGTCTTCGTCGAACGTATGGCCGTTGCGGCTTTTCGCCAATATAAGGTGTTCACCGGGGTCGAATCCCCGGAGTCGAAGAATACTTTTCAGAGCGTAAATGTCAGACGGAAAATCGAGTCCTCCGGCCAGAATCCGGGTCCGGCGGTCCTCCGGACGGTAGAACGTCTGGACCAGGGCATGGATGTTGACCGTCGTCGTTCCGGACATCACGACTTCGTCGGGCCGGGCGCCGACGAGCCCGGCGCAACGGGCGCCCATCCACTCGGCGAGAGTAAACCAGGGACGGTCGGCTTCGAGCCAGCCGCCGATCGCCAGATCCCGCCAAGAATGGAGGGTTTGTTTCAGGGTCGCCTCCCCGTCGCGGGACAGGAGGCCGAGCGAATTGCCGTCGAGATAGATTTTTCCGGGGGACACCCGAAACCTTTTCCGGAATTGTTTCAGCGGATCGTTCCGGTCGAGTTTTCGGGCCGTCCGGCCGAGGGCTTGGAGTCGGGAATCCATGGGCTCATCCTTTCGGCTCATCCGCCTGCAGGATACACCGCTCCTCGGCATTTGAAAAGGCCGGATTCTGTGGTATTTTATCCGCGGAGGGAGAGAGGCATGAATAAAAAACGTTTTGGACTTTTTCTCGGCATCGCTGTTTTTTTCTTTATTCTTGTCGTCGTCGGGCTCTGGGTTATGGGCGTCTATAACACGCTGAACCGCCTTGACCAGGGCGTCCGCTCCCAATGGGCGCAGGTCGAAAACGTCTATCAACGCCGGGCCGATCTCGTCCCCAACCTGGTCGAGACCGTCAAGGGCGCCGCCGCCTTTGAGCGGGAGACATTCGCCGCCGTCACCGAAGCACGGGCTAAAGTCGGCCAAATCCAGGTCGGGGCCGACGTCGTTAACGATCCCGAGGCCTTCGCCCGATTCGAACAGGTCCAGAGCGAGCTGGGTTCGACCCTGGCCCGGCTCCTTGTCGCCGTCGAACGCTATCCCGAGCTCAAGGCGACCGAGAACTTCCGCGACCTCCAGGTTCAACTCGAGGGAACGGAAAACCGGATCGCCCAGGAGCGGCGTGTCTTCAACGAATCGGCCCAGGCCTTCAACACCCGCCGGATGAGCTTTCCCACGGTCACGATCGCCGGAATGTTCGGACCGCGATTCTCGGAGAAGCCCTATTTCAAGGCACAGGCGGGGGCCGACCTCGTTCCCCCCGTCAAATTCTAAAGATCTCACCAGCCTTTGGAGGCGCCCCCTCCGCCCGATCGGCCGCCGCCGAAAGATGACCGGGAGGAACCGCCGGAAAACCCCCGGCTCCCTCCGGATGTCCGCGAACCCGAACTCGAAGAGCTCAGCCGGGCGGTATTCCTCTCGACGCTTTTCCTGTATTCGCATTTCGGATTTTTGCAGTCCGACTCGATCCGGATCCGTCCTCCCGCATTATGCGTGGCCGCTTTCAGTGTCGTCGTCTTCGAGACCAGGGTCCGCCGTTTGCATCGCGGGCAGTTTCGGGCCCGCCACATTTTAACGACAAATTGCCGGGTCGTCCGGCAGGGTTCACAGAGCCAGACTTCGTAATTCATGCCCCCGGCTTCTTCCTCGGCGACCTCTTCGGCCGATAAGTAGGCGTCATCGGATTTTTCGTCCAAAAGTTTCATGGGGCCCCTGCAGGTCGGGCAGGCCGCCCGATAGGCCGCAACCTTCCGGCGGAGCGCTTTCATCAGCCGGGCATAACCGAATGTCGCGGCCGCCGGGGCCGCGGCGAAGGCCAGAAAGGCCGGCCAGACGCTTTTGAGCAGGTCGGCCATGACAATGAAACCGAAAATGCTGGCCGTCCACAAAAAACCGAGAAGGCCGCCGCTTTTCCGGAGCGTTTTTTCCTTGGCGCTTTTCGCTTTTTTCGAAAAAACGCGCACACTCACCCAAAGAGCGCCGACGAGCATCATCAACCCGACGACACCCGCGGATATCAAACCCGCCATCCAGGACGACGTCTTTTTCGACGATCGGCCCTTGAGTCCCGCACCGGTCTCCTTGGAATCCGGCACATCGACCTGGGCCGGCCAGATGGCAGGATCGGAAACCCCCAAATCGATTCCGGACTCGCGCGCGACGGCTTCGGCAGCCGCCTTGACCGACTCATAGATCCCGCGGCCGAAACGTCCCTCGCGGAAATGCGGCAGAGCCCGATCCTCGAGGATGCGACCGGCCGCGGCGTCGGGGACGGCGCCCTCGAGACCATAGCCGATCTCGAAACGCACTTTGCGGTCGTCCCGGGAAAAAAGAAGCAGAATCCCGTTGTCCTTGCCTGCCTCGCCGATGCCGAAGCGGGCGAACAGGCGGGCCGCGTAATCCTCGATGGAGCGTCCGTCAAGGTCGGCGACCGTCACCACGGCGAACTCAGCCGAGGTGCGATTCTTGAGCGCATGGCAAACCATATCGATCAGAGCGGCATATTCCGGTCCGAGAACCGCGGCTCCGTCCTCGACCCAACCGCCGTAGGTATCTCGGGGATTTCGGACTTTGTCGATCTCGATGGCGGACACGGCCGCCGATACGGCCAGGAACACAAGCGCGGCAATCGCCCAGGCTTCTCTTCCTTTTCTCATGACGACTCTCTTCGGATTCAGCTCCGCCTTTTCAGCGTGAATTCCCAGGCGCACCAGACGCCCTCATCCAAGGGATCGGGAGGACAGGACAGGCAGGTCGTCTCGATGTCGGGGTCGATGGTTCGGGCGAATTCTCCATATTCGACGAGACCAATTCTCTTGCAGGGGAAATTCTCCAGTCCCTGCCGGCGGCGCGCCTCCTGAACCCGGCAGGCCGTCATCCGGAAAACACAGCGCGTGTCGCTCACTTCGGATACGTCCTGTTCATTGATCCTGGCATAGAGACGATAGCCGAGGGCCCGGATCAGGGCGGGGATACCGCCGCCCGGTTGAAGACCGAGCCGCTTCATGATCCGCTTGGCCTCGATCACGGTGAAGCTCCTCCAGGCCGCTTCATCCAGGTCCATGGCCGTTTCCATTCCGAATCGGTCCTCGACGGCCCTGAACCACAGACCGTCATGAGCCAGCCAGTTGAGCGCGCCGTCGCGGAGAAGTTCGAGAAGTTCCTCTTTGGAGAGATTCCTGAGATCGTCGAACATGGAAGCCTCCTCGCCCCGGATTATCGCAGGATTTTCCCTCCGCGGCAACGTCTCTTTTCAGCCTTCAGCCTCGGTTCCGAGGCTGTGCGCGTGTCGGCTAAAAGGAGTAGGAGAGGCCGAGGAAATGCCGCGTTTCGTTTTCCTTGGCCAGGATGTCTCCGATCCCGCCGCGGCGGCCGATCCGCTCCAGGTAGGCTTCGAGACGGAGGGGTTGTCCGGGCACCTTCAGGGCCGCCCCCAGCCGGCCTCTCCAGCGCGTATCCCAGGCGGAAACATCATTGACGATATGGTCCTGGAAGCGGTCCAGACCCTGAATCGAGGCATGGGCATGGAGAATGATGGATCCCTGCGCTTCCAGGATGCCCGCGGTGTATTCGGCCGAAGCCGCCAGGGTGCCCCCAAACCCGTAGTAATAGCCGTGATAGAGCATCGTCGTCTTGACGCCGGTGATATCGCGGTCCACGGAATAGGCGTTGAAGGCCAGGGCGTTCGTCATGGAAAAATCCGGATAGGCTTCGGCCATGACGCGGAGTTTCGACCGGGATCCGTGCCATGTGGCATCCAGAACGGGGCCCGGAAGATGGATGACGGCGTATTTGTCGCGGAAATTTCTGGGTTCATCCAGGTTCAATTCCGCATTTTCGCCGACCTTGATGCCCGTGTCGTGCGAGGCCACGGCCCGCTTCCGGTAAACCGTGAGCGCCGAACCCAGCCCCAGGGAAAACCCGAAGCCCGAGCCGGTCGGATCGATGGACTGCCGGCAATATCCCAGAAGCACGGCCCGCGAGAAAAAATCCATCTCGGCAACCCCCGGACGGCCGAACGACCATCCCAGACGGATCGCCGAAGAGATCGGTTCCCGGATCGTCCGGCGGAAGGTCCCGGGTTTTCCATAATCAGGAAAACTGAGGATCTCGCTTCGAATTCCCAGGAATAGTCCGGCCGGACCGGTGAGGCCGTCCCCCCATCCCCGTCCTCCATGCCGGCCCGCAACAAGCCGGAAAGCATCCCCATCGGACGCCGATTCCGGAACACGGCCCGGGCCGGCGAAGTCGCCCCGCCAGGCCTGGATTTGAGTCAAAGGATTGAACAATCCCAGAATCCGGTAGACAAAACCCGGGCGGCCGGCGAAATACCGGCCCAGTCGAAACCACGCTTCTCCGCAGGACAAGGCCCCCACGATGGTGAAGATATTGTCGTTGACGGAGACGACTTCCCGCCATTCCACGACATATTCCCAGTAAAGCGAGGCCGCCGTCGAATGGAGAAAGGCCGATGTCCAGTCGATGTTATGGGATCGGGCCAGGTTGTACCAGAGAGCCCCGGCCAAGGCATGACCCCAATTGACGCCGAAGGAATTGGAATCGAACCGCTGGGCGTCAAGCGTGAACAGCCGGGTTTTCTGGTCCCTCCAGTTCAGCTTGTAATCCCAATCCTCGAGAAATCGGGGATAGGTCAGCCAGTAATAACCGTGACTGACACCCATAACCGTGATGATGTAGTATTTAGCCCGCCAGCGGTCGTCCTCGCGATCCCGGGAGCCGGAGGAGACCGCAGGCCGGACATCTCCGGACTGATAAAGGGCAAGAGAAAACGAAGAGAGGCCGTCCCGGTCATAAGCGGCGACGGCGGAGACGAGGAGAAGAACCAGCCCGGCTCCGAAAAGGATCTTTCTCATCATGTTGTCCGGTTGGGGTAACTCGTGAACCTGCACGACTCCCCGCCCCCGATCCGCCTCAGCCTTTCTTCTTATATCCCGCCGGAGCCTGGAAATCCTGGGGGCCGAGATCGGCCGGTTTGAGTTCCAGAAGCTCGATCCGATAGCTGAGAGAAGGTTCCTCCTCCTCATCGGCAGGGGCTTTCTTCTTCAAAGCCTTTTTGGCCAGGCCGCCCAGCATGCCCCCGACGCCCCGTTCTTCCTCCTGAGGCTGGACTTCAGGCTTCGGGCTCGTGTCGAAATACCGTCCGTCGATGAGCACGGGATATCCCTGGATCTTGGCCATTTCCTTTTCGAACCGGGTGACGTCGCGCTGCGCGCCCGGCTGGGGCTTCATGCTCAGCGACTGGAATATGTCGAGCCAGCTCGACCCCAGGATATCCTGCTGGAGCTTGTCGGCATCCAGGCCCATGGCTTTCAAATGGGCCTCGAAAAAGGCCGCTTCCACGGCCTGGGCCTCGGCCAAAGCGCCGCTCATCGGCGTGTTCCAGGATTCCGTTTCCAGACGCGTACCGCCCTTTTCGCCTGTCTTCACATTTTCCCAATCCATGACCCAGAGGATCACATATTGACGGGTCTCGAATCCGTTGATGATCGACGTCCGTCCGGTGTCGTTCACCGTGAACTCGTTGCGGGTGATTTTGATGTCGCTGTCCTCCGCCCCTCCCGGAGCTCCCGGACGGGCGGCGGCCGACGCCTCATCCATGTCCAGAGGCTCGATGGGCGACACGGTGTATTCCTTCCTCTTGTGGTCGATCGCCGTCATCGTCATCGCCGGAAGGTCGACGATTTCGCCCATATCGCCGGAACGGAGCAAGGCCTTTCCGGCCAGCCCTCCCAACAGTCCTTTGCCCTTGAAATCGTTGGTCATGTCGGACCGTCTATGGGTTTGAGTCACCCATTCCGTCTGGACGGATGTCAACCGGCCGAAGCCCTTGAAGGCGATTTCGGATTTGGTTTTCTTGACGACGGCGCCCGCGGCGGGAAGCGCCATGGCCGCCGTCAGAACGGCCGCGAGCAATCCGAGGGTTGTTCTGTTTTTCATATTGTCCTCCTTAACAAGGCCGAAACGTCCTGAGACTCCACCGGCTCGGCCATTCCGGACTATGAATATCCGTGTCTCATCATTACTTTACGAGCGTAAACAAAGCTTGTCAAATGAGGGCCGGAATTCTCAAGCCTTCCAGACAAACGGGTCGCTGTCCCGGAGAACCCGGCCGTTCCGGATTCCTTTTTCCAGGTAGAAAGGCAGGGCGAAGAGCCCCCGGTGAAGGCCCGGCTGATAGTGCTTCATGCCCCGGACGGTCCGCTCCTCGAGTTTCTTACGGACGGCCTCTTCATCGAGTTCCATGGGATCGAGGCTTTGGGAGGCCATGGCGAATCCCCAGGGCAGGCCGAACGAAAAGATAAACGTCCAGTACGCCCGCACGATGGGGAACACGGCGCCGAGCGTCACCGTCACGGACGAAAAAAAACGGTGATAGGAATTGTCGGCCGATCCCGCCTGGACGACAAACAGCCCCTGAGGAGCGAGTCTCCGTGAGACCTGTTCGAAAAACTCCGCCGTGAACAGCTTCATGGACGGCCCGTCCTCGACCGGTTCGGTCAAGTCGGCGATGATGACATCGAAGACTTGGTCCGTCGTCTCCACAAAGGCCCGGGCATCTCCGTAAACGACTTCCGTCCGGGAATCCTCGAACGCCCCCATCGACCATTCCGGCAGGTGCTCCCGGCACATGCCGACGAGTTCCTCGTCGATATCGACCATGACCGCCTGCTCGACGGAATCGTGTTTCAGAATTTCGCGCAGCGTGGCGCCCTCGCCGCCGCCCAGAATCAGCACGCGGCGGGGATCGGGCGATGCCACCAGGGCCGGGTGGACCAGCGATTCGTGATAAACCGGCTCATCGAGCTGGGCCGATTGGATCTTGCCGTCCAGAAAAAGCATTTTTCCGAAAAGCGGATTGACAAAGCACTGAACGTCCTGGAAGTGCGTCCGGCCTTCGAAGAGGACTCGATCCACGAGAAAACCCCGCCGGTAATGAGGGGTGAACGGCTCATAGAAAAAATCCCCGGCCTTCATGATGAGGCGAATTATAACATGATCGCCACGGGGGATAAAGCCGCGGCCGGGGCCTTTCATTCGGAAGCCGGATGGGATAAGCTGAAGATCATTGAGGAGACCGAGCCATGCAGGAAAAAAACATTCTTCCTCAGCTTCTTAAACCCGACATCAAGGAACTGATCGAGAACAGGCAATGGCACGCCCTGAAGGACGCGCTGGCCGACTGGTATCCGTCCGACGTGGCCGAACTTCTGCTCGACTTGGAGAAAAGCGACCGCGTTCTTCTCTATCGGGCCATCCCCCGGCATCTGGCGGCCGACGTCTTCGCCAACCTGGAACCCCAACACCAGAACGCGCTGCTGATCGATTTGACCGATCAGGAGACCCGCCAACTTCTGGCCGACATGAGTCCCGACGACAGGACCGACCTTCTCGAGGAGCTTCCGGCCGAAGTGACGCGCGAATTGCTCGACTTCCTCAGCATCGAAGACCTGAAGGAAGCCCGCTGGCTGATGGGTTATCCCGAGGAAAGCATCGGGCGCCTGATGACGCCGGATTACGTCGCCGTTCGTCCTGAATGGACCATCCGGCAGGCTCTGGACCACATCCGGAGAAACGGCCGGGACAGCGAAACCATCAACATGATTTATGTCGTCGACGAACAGGGCCGGCTTCTGGACGATCTCAAGCTGCGCTGGATCATCCTGGGCAATCCCGACGACAAGGTCGAATCCGTCATGAACCGCTTCATCGTCAGCCTCTCGGCCTTCGACGACCGGGAAGAAGCCGCCCGCAAGATGAAGCTCTACGATCTCGTGGCCCTTCCCGTCGTCGACTCGGACGGATTTCTCCTGGGCATCGTGACCATCGACGACGTCCTGGATGTCGCCGAAGAGGAAGCCACCGAAGACATCCAGAAAGCCGCGTCGGTCTCTCCGCTGCGCATGAGCTACCAGAGCGCCTCCGTGTTCACGCTCTATAAGAAACGGATCGTCTGGCTGACAATGCTGATCTTCGTCAACCTTTTATCGTCGGGCGTGATCCATGCCTACCAGGAAACCCTGGCCACCGTCATTTCTCTGGCCTTCTTTATTCCTCTTCTGATCGGCACGGGCGGGAATGCCGGTTCGCAATCGGCGACGCTGATGATCCGGGCCCTCGTCACGGGTGAGGTCCGCCTCAACCAATGGGCCCGAACCGTCCTTAAGGAATTCTCCGTCGGCATCTTCCTGGGGGTTAGTCTGGGCATCCTGAGTTCCGTTCTGGGTCTCGTCCGCGGCGGGGCGAAAATCGGCCTCGTCGTCGGCCTGACCATGATTCTCATCGTCGTCGCGGCGAACCTGATCGGCATGACCCTGCCCTTCGTCCTGGCCCGGCTCAAGCTCGACCCGGCCGCGGCCAGCAGCCCTCTGGTCGCGACCCTTGTCGACGCCTGCGGTCTGCTGATTTATTTCACGATCGCCATCAGAGTTTTGGGTTTGCAAGCCTGATCCGGATCCGGAAAGGAAACGTTGTTGACAAGACGTGCAGAAAGACTTAGATTGTTGATCATAGGAGTAGAGGGAGGAAGCCTTCCCGATGAGAGGGGAATTACGCGAGCAAGAGCTCACTCGATCACGCGATAATCCCGATCATAATTTCCTTGAATTTCTCCTCTTTTTCTCCCGCCGGGTTCCCTAGCTTTTTATGATCCATCCAGAACTGAAATCACCTAATAAGGAGGAGAAATGAGAAAGATTACGTTGATCATCGCGGGGATCGGGATTCTGACCGCAGCCATTCCGGCGGCGGCACAAACATCGCCCGATTTCCATAAATTTTCGATCGGCGGCGGCGGCGGCTATATGTCGACATCCAAGTACGGAAGCGGAGTTGTGTTCGGAGGTTCGCTTGCGGCCGGCCTCACAAAAAACATCGGGATCGAATTGCGCGGATCCTATTTCCAGGGAGATGTCGCGGGCGAAGCCTCGGGCCTCAGCAAGGGGAAATTTACAACCATCCCGATTCAGTTGAGCCTGCAGTTCCGCTATCCCGTCGGAGACAAACTCGTTCCCTACTTTGGCGGAGGGGCCGGCTACTACATGAACGATTTCGCGCTGGACGCTTCGGTCGTCTCAAAATGGTCGGACGTCGGGTTCACAATCAGCGAGACCATGGATCCCTGCATCGGGTTTCATTTCGGAGGCGGGCTCGATTTTCTCTTCGCGCCGAAGATCATTGTCAATCTCGATGTTCGTTATGCCCTGGCCAAGACCGCGGGGGCATGGAAACTGGTCGATGAAAACGGGGCGGCCGAGGCCTCCGGAACTCTCGACAACCTCGAGATCAATCCCCTGGCGGCCACCCTATCCATCCGCTACGGATTTTGATCGAAGAGAGGAGTGACATCATGAGATATCTTGTTTTTGTCATCGCCGCGGCGGTCCTTGTATTCGTTCTGCCGCCCGTCGGGCACGTCCAGGAGGATACTCCTCAGCCCACAATCCTTCCCGCGCTTCCGGGAGTTCCCAAGACCGGGAATCCGAAGATCGAATACGCCCTGACCGAACTCCTTGAGATCCGGCTCAGCCTGGGGCCGGAGTCCATGAAGTCCCATGCCGCACTCAGGGACATCGACATGTCGGGCGACATGGTTCGCGTCGTTGTGGAGGCGAAGGAACCGGCCGGACCTCGCGGAACCGCAACGGCGGCGGCGCTCCTTCCCGTCCAAAACCGGCTGGAAAGTCTGGGCGGGCGGATGGAAACCCAGTATGAAAATCTCGTCCAGGGCCTCATCCGAATCGAACAGATCGAATCCTTGGCCGACACGCCGCATGTCCGATTCATCCGCCTTCCTTTCAAGGCATTTCCCCAGGAGATTTTAAGCGAAGGCGTCAACACGACAAAAGCGACAGGCTGGAAGGCCCTCTCCCCCTACCGCGTTCGCGATGAAGTCAAGATCTGCATCCTCGACGCCGGGTTCACCGGCTATTCCGCCCTTCTCGGAACCGAGCTCCCCGCCTCCGTCGTCACGCGCTCGTTCCGCGCCGACGGCAACCTGCTGGCCAACAAGCACGGCACGGGCTGCGCCGAAATCGTCTACGATATGGTCCCGAACGCCAGGCTCTATCTCGCCAACTTCGGAACCGATGTCGAACACGGCCGGGCCGTCGACTGGATCATCGAACAGGGCATCCATATCGTGTCCTATTCGATGGGCTGGTACAACGCGGGCCGGGGAGACGGAACCGGACCCATCGGGGCGCACGTCAAGAAAGCCGCCGACGCCGGCGTCGTCTGGGTCAGCGCGGCCGGCAACAGCGCCGAGAAACACTGGAAGGGGACGTTCTCGGACTCCAACAGCAACGGCTGGCACAATTTCGCCGCAGACAACGAAGTCCTCAATTTCTGGGTGCCGGCCTACACGATCACGGGCGCGTGGCTCAGGTGGGACAACTGGGGAAGCTGGAGCGGGACGTCCTACAGCGGATCCAATCAGGATTATGATCTTTACCTCTGGGTCTGGACCGGATCCAACTGGATGTCCGTGACTTCATCGAAAGGCCGCCAGACGGGCTCGCAATGGCCGACGGAAGCCATTTCCGGCTGGTATTCCACCTCAAGCCGGTATTGGGGAATCTCCATTCAACGATACAACGCCTCCCAGGCCGTGAATTTCAACCTTCTGGCCACGGGGAGTTCACAGCCCATTCAGTACAACGACCCGTGGAACAGCCTTTCGATTCCGGCCGACTCGCCCTATGTCATAACAGTCGGCGCCACGGACTGGAATACGGACTCCTACCACGTTTACAGTTCCCGCGGACCGACCAACGACGGGCGCGTCAAGCCGGACTTTTCGGCGCCCGCCGGCACATCGGGAGTCACCTACGGGACAAGAAGCTTTTTCGGAACGTCGGCGTCCACGCCGCATATGGCCGGAGCGTTCGGCTTGATTCTCGAAAAGACACCTTTCACCGCCGCCCAGGTCCGGGCGCTTCTCGAAAACAGGGCGCGCGACCTCGGAACGGCCGGCAAGGACAACCAGTTCGGCGTCGGGAGAGTGCAACTGGTCAAGTGACGCGGTTTTGACAGGCCGAGCATGATTCCGGGATAATGATCCCGGATCATGTTCGGCGTAAAGACGATCATCCGAGTTGCGTGCGGGCTTTGGCTCGTCTGCGGACCGGGAGCGGGTCCGGTTCTCTTCGGCGATTCATCCGTATCGTGTCCGCCGCGCATCCTCCGCCTTCACGTTCTGGGTGACGCGGACTTTCGATCCGTTCCCGGCTGGAAGGACAAGGCCGCGGATGTCGTGTCGCGGTCGTCACGCGCCTTTGAATCGACATTCGGGATCGTTTTCGACATCGGTAAGTTTTCGGACTGGACGCCGGACGAAAGACTGACTTCGCTGGAAGACCTGGCCTTCGCCCTGGAATCCGGAGTCGGGACGGCCGGCTTCGACGTCGTCCTGGCCGCCATCGGACGGAAAAACCTGGACAGGGATTATTTCGGCTTCTCCATGTTCCGCGAGGGCCTTGTTCTCTTGCGGGCTTCGGGCTCCGTGGAAGATCAGGTCCGGGCCTTGAGCCATGAAATGGCCCACCTCTTCGGCGCCGTCCACCTCGACGACCCCCGCTCCCTGATGGATTTTCGGGGCCGGGGATCGTCCTTCGACACCCTGACCCGGAGACTCATTTCTCTGAACAAATCCAGAACCTTCGGCGGACGGGAATTCCCGCTGCCCCGGTCCCATTGGCAGGCCTGCGCGGACCTCTATCGGACCATCATCCGAAACATCGAGCGCCGATCGACGGCCGGGACCGAGGCCGGACGTCCCGTCGGCATCCGGGGCCGACCGGCGCTTTCTCTGGAAGGGTTGGAGGACGTTTTTCTCGCTCTGGCCAATATCGCGCTTGAGCTCAAGGACTACAAGGATGTGGAAACGCTTTGCCGCAGGGCGCTGGCGCTCAATCCCGGCAGCCTTGAAGCCCGCAACCTCGGGGCCATCGCTCTTCGAAGACAGGGATATCCGGAACGGGCCGTCCCGGAGTATTTGGCCATTCTCGAAAAGCGTCCGGGACATGCCAAAGTCCGCTACAACCTGGGCATCGCCTATGCCCGCATGGGAGAGTGGGAAGCGGCCCTGGACGCCTATGCGGCGGCGGTCGAAATCAACCCGCGTTCGGCGGAGGCGTTCTGCAACATGGGTGAAGTCCTGATGCGACTCGGAAGGCTGGATGAAGCGGAAGCCGCTCTGCAGCGCGCCCTGGCCATCGATCCCCAGGATGTTCTGGCCCTCTGCAACACGGCCGAGATCCACTTCCGCCGCGGCGATTTCGATGCGGCCCGGAGTCTGGCGGAGAACCTCGCCACGAATCACCCGGAACGGCCCGAGCCTCTCAATATCCTCGGGAACATCTTTCATGCCGAAGGCGACCGGCAGGAGGCCCGAAAAGCCTTTTCGGCGGCCGTCCAGGCCGACCCCGACTATGAAAAAGCCCATTACAACATCGGAAACATCCTGGACGCGGAGGGGCGCCTGGAAGAGGCGGCCGCGAGTTTCCGGCGGGCCGTCGAACTCAACGGGGGATTCGCCGAAGCCCGGGCCGCACTCGGCACTTGCCTGCTTCGCCTGAAACACCCCGATGAGGCCCTTATGGAACTGGACCGGGCCGCCGCTCTCGGGCTGCGTTCGCCGGCCCTACATCTCAACCGGGGCTCCGCTCTTCTGGAAACCGGCGATCCGGACGCCGCCGAAAGGGAATTCCGCAAGGTCCTGGACGAGACGCCCGGATCCGCGGAAGCCATGAACAACCTCGGCATCGTTTACCTCAGAAAAGACAATCCCCCCGCGGCCCTAAAAGCTTTTCAGGCCGCAGCCGAGACAGACCCGGAAAACCGGGAGGTTCGGGTCAACCTGGGGAATGTGTTATTGGCCATGGAGAAGTGGGAAAAGGCTTTGCGGCACTACGAAACCGCCGCTGCCGCCGACCCCGCAGACGCCGTGCTTCACAACAATATGGCTTTCGCCTTTTTTAAGATCGGCGACTTCGGCCGCGCGCTCCGGCACGCGGAGAAAGCAGAAGCGCTGGGGCTACGCGTTCATCCGGATTTCATGCGCCTTTTGAAAGAAAAGATGAACAGACATTTCAGGGATTCGGCGAATCCTTTTTCTTAAGATCAACCCGTAGCGGCGGCGCCTGGCCCGCCTTGTCCACGCCCATGTAAAGCGTGACGTGCGGGAACGGAATTTCAATGCCCCGGGCGTCGAAAACTTTCTTGAGACGCCGGTTGAACTCCCGGCCGACAGCCCACTGCCGGATGGGCTTGGTTGTTGTCCGGGCCCGGACGATGACCGCCGAGTCGTCGAACCGGTCAAGGCCCAGAATTTCGACGGGTTGGAGAATGTCCTCCTTGTATTCCGGGTCGCTTCTCATGTCCTCATCCACTTCACGGATGACGGCGATCACCTCATCCACGTCCTCGCGGTAGGAAACGCCGATATCCATGACATAACGGGAAAATTCCTTGGTCATGTTGGTGACGACATCGATTTGGCCGTTGGGGATATAATGGACGTTCCCGTGCAGGTCGCGAAGGGTGGTCATTTTCAGCGTGACGTTTTCGACCAGGCCGCCCTGACCGGCGATCTTGACGACATCGCCCACCCGGATCTGGTCCTGCATCAGAATGAAAAAGCCGTTGATGATATCCTTGACCAGGTTCTGGCCGGCAAAGCCGATGGCCAGGCCGGCAATCCCCGCCGTGGCCAGGAGAGGGGCGATTTCCACGCCGAGCTGGGCGAGGAGGGTCAATGCAGCCATGATCAGGACAACGACCCTGAGTAGATTGCGAAGAACCGCACCCAGCGTCCTGGCCCTTTTTTCGGCTTCCGGATCCTCCTTGTTGACGATCATCAGTTTCGAGATTCTGGCGGACAGAATCTTGACGGCCTTGAGGATCAGGAGGGTGACGGCGACCAGGATAAGAATTCGGGGGCCCGTCGTGATCAGCCAGGCAAGCGCCGTATCGAATAATCCCTGGAAATCCATGTCCGTCCTCCTTGATTTTCATCATAACCGATGACGACCGGGGGGACAAGCCGTTAAGTCTCGGGGGAGGGGCGATATCTGGCGCCCCGTTTGAATCGGCTCGGCCGTTCTCCGGAATCGGGCACCTTGTGGCCCACCAGAGCCTCAGCCACGTTCATGGCGTGATCGCCGATCTTTTCGAAGCTCGTGAGCATATCGATGAAAACCAGTCCCTGTTTCACGCCGCAGACGCCCGTGTGCAAGCGGCCGACATGGTCCTTGCGGATGCATCGCCGCAGTTCGTTGATCCGGTTTTCCATTTGAAGGGCATCCCGGAAGAAATCCGGGCCCCTTTGATCGAAACCGTTTCGGACATGCGTCAGGAAGCCTGCCACCACCGTCGCGATGGAAGTGATCTCTTCCAGGGCTTGCTCTGAAAAGGGCAGCTCCTTCCTCCGGCGACGAACCGCCAGCTTGAGCAGGGACTCACAGTGATCTCCGATACGTTCGATGTCGCTGGCCATGAGAATCATGCCCGCCACCTCCGCCGCCTGGTCGGCGGAGGTGCTGTTGCGCGAAATATTGGCCAGATACTCCACAATCTCCTTTTCCATGATGTCCGTCTGTTCCTCCAGCCGCTGCACCTCATCCGCGGCGGATTCATTCGCCTTGACCGGGTCCAGGATCAGGGGCACGACTTTGCTGAAAGCTTCCCGGGCCACATCCATCATCCTGGCGACCTCCTGCCATGCCGCGGAAACGGCCATGAGAGGCGTGGCGACCAGGCTGGTGTCCAGGTATTTCAGGTGCCGGAAACGGCCGTCGTCATCATCGCCGCGAACCAGGAAGCAGGTCAGCTTGGCCAACAGGCCGGCCAAGGGCAGAAACAACAGCGTATTCAGGACATTGAACACCGTGTGGAAGGCGGCCAGATGGCTGGGAATGGCTGACCCCCGTATGGCCAAGTCGGGCGAAAACGGACTGCCGGGCAGCAAAGCATCCACAAGCAGCAGCATGGGTTTGAACAACGCCACAACCCAGACGACCCCCAGCACGTTGAACAGCATATGGGCTCGGGCGGTTCTCCGCGCCGCCAGAGTGGCGCCAACGCTCGCCATATAGGCCGTGATGGTCGTGCCGATGTTTTCGCCCAGGATCAGAGCCGCGGCCGTGGGAAAATCAATCTGTCCGGAGGCGGCCAGAGTCAGGACCACCACCATGGCCGCTGAGGAGCTCTGCAGCACAATGGTCGCCGCCGTGCCCACCGCCACGGCTAAAAGCAGCGACAGCCAGTCGGTCACGGCAAACCCCGACAACCACTGGCCGAATTCCGGGGAATTCCGCACTTCGGGAATGGCCGATCGGATGAAAGCCAGACCCAGGAATAAAAGCCCGAACCCCACCAGAACCTCGCCCCAGTAGGTCACCCGGGTCCGGCCGATGAACCGGGCGAAAAAACCCAGGCCGACGATGGGCAGCGCCATCGCGGTGATGTCGATCTTGAACCCCAGGATGGAGACCAGCCAACCCGTCATCGTGGTGCCGATATTGGCGCCCATGACCACGCTGACGGCCTGGTTGAGGCTGAGCAAACCCGCGTTCACAAAACTCACCAGCATGATGGTCGTCGCGCTTGAGGACTGCACCACGGCGGTGACCATGATTCCGGTCCCCACGCCCATCATGCGGTTCCTGCTGAGACTGCCGAGCACGGACCGAAGCCGCCCGCCGGCGACTTTCTGGAGGGACTCGCTCATGAGCTTCATGCCCAGGAGAAAGACCCCCAGACCGCCGACAAGCTCCAGGATCATGCGGGCGGACATATCAGGCCTCCGCCGAACGTTTTGGAATCAGGAGATGATTATTGACCATCCTTGCAACGCAAGGATAAATGACGGCCGGAAGAAAAGTCAAGGCATCGCCGCCGGCACGGCCCGGACGGGGGGTCATTTCCGGTAGCTGGAGATGAACTTTTCGACTTCGGGAATCCCGCCCTGAAGAATCAGATAACCGTTGTGGGGCTCGCGCTCCGTGATTTCGTCGGCCACCGGGGTGAGCATGATCCGGCGGACCTCCTCCAGGTCGTTCGTCCGTCCAAGCGCCCAGCCGAGCTTGACATAGGCGACCTCGGGCAACATGTTGGCCGCCGGCACGACGCCGAGCTCCATCATGTCCCGGCCCGTATCATAGACATACATCTGGACATAGCCCCAGAGCGTCTGGACGGTCATGTAAACGGCGATCTTGCGGTCGGCCGCCCTCTTCAGCGCGGGATAGAGCGGCTTGTTGACATGGCCGAGACCCGTCCCGGCGATGACGATCCCCCGGTAACCGTTGTCGATCAGGGCGTCGATGATGTCGGGCATCATGTTCGGATAATAATAGACGATGCAGACCTTCTCCTCGAAGGACGTGTCGATGACGACGTTGCGGTCGTCCCGGCGCTTTTTATAATCCCGGCGGAGCGGGGTGATTTCGTCCCGGCTGACCATGGCCAGGGGGATGTCGCCGATTGTCCGGAAGGTCGACCGGTAGCTCGAATGCATCTTGCGGACGCGCGTCCCCCGATGGAGGAGTCCGTAAGTGTCGGACGTCGGGCCGAACATGCAGACCATGACCTCGGCGATATCGCTTTCGGCGGCGGTCTTGACGCTGTGCATGAGGTTGAGGGCCGCATCCGACGAGGGCCGGTCGGACGAACGCTGGGATCCGACCATGACGATGGGCACCGGGGAATTCTGGACCATGAAGGACAGGACGGCGGCGGTGTGGTGCATGGTGTCGGTGCCGTGGCCGACGACGATCCCCTGGACTCCCGCGGCGATTTCCCGACCGATGGCTTCGGCCGTTCCCCGCCACTGCTCAGGTCCCATGTTCTCGCTGAAAACGCCGTAGAGCTTATCGGTTTCGAGATTGCAGATGTCGGCCAGCTCGGGAACCGAGCCGTAGAGTTCGCCCGGAGAAAAGGCGGGGATGACCGCGCCCGTCCGGTAGTCGAGGCGGCTGGCGATCGTTCCCCCGGTTCCCAGGAGCTTGACCCGGGGCTTGGCCGGATCGTAGGGGAACTCCTTCTCGGGGATCTTGTAGTGCGCCTCGCGCCGGCCGTGATGCTCCACCGCTTCGACCCGGGCGGCCTCGATGCCGACATTGTAGCCGGAACGAAGCTTGAGGACGATGTGGAGGGGATCGGACGTTTCCGAACGCGGCAGGACGATGCCCGTAAACCGTCCGCTATCCATAATAAAAGTGGCATCGCTCCAGACAGGAGCTTTGAATCTTTCGAGAACTTCCCGGGCCGTTCCCTTGTATCCCTTGTAGGCGTCGTTGCCCGTCATGCCCGCGTCTCCCCCATATGGTTCCGCAGTTTTTCCGCGATCTCCCGTCCCGCCGCTCTCCCCCTGAGACTTTCCATAAGCCGTCCCATGGCAAAGCGCTCCCCCGCGCCGGGTTCTTTGAAGGTCATCGATTTCAACTGAGACAAAACATCGGCGAGAGCCGTATCGATTTCCTTTTCTCCGGCGGGTTCGGGCGGCAGCACTTCGGCCCTTTCGCCCGTTCCAACGGCCTTCTCAAGAACCGGAAGAATCCCCTCCCGGGCCAAGCGGCCTTTGCCGACGGCGGCCAAAAGATCCCGAAGGATCTCATCTTCGATTCCGTCCGCCGGCAATCCTTTCCGTTTCAATCTCTTTGGATACTGGACAAGCACGACGGCCGCAAGCTCTGGCTCAACACCCCATTCCGCGACGGCGGTCTCGAAGAGATCGGCCCGGCTCGAAGAGGCCAGGGGCGCTCTCAGGTCGACCGGAACGCCGGCTGCGGCATATCGGGCCTCGCGGTCGAGAATATTCGGGGGAAGACCGGCCCGGATTCTCTCCCTCCGCTCCCGGAGAACGCGCTTCGGCGGCAGGTCGGTGTCGGGATACATCCGGTCGGGACCGGGCAGGATGCGTTCAAAGCCGTTGGTTTCGTCTTCCAGAGCCTGGCGGGTTTCCGAGGGAATCCCGACGGTCGCCTCGCGGGCCCGTTCCACAATCTCCCGGGCGCCCAATCGAGCGTCCTCGGGACCGCCCCAGACAAGCACCACGGCATCTCCCTGTCCGGCGCCGAGCGTCTTGCGGACGGCCTGCCATTCCGAGCTCATCAAGCCTTCCCCGGGGCTGTCTGAATGCATGATGTTGGGCAGCGTTGTCAGACAGGCGATGACCCGGACACGGTCGGAAATCTCCTGGGCAAACACCGTGTTCGTCTGGGTGGCCCAGCGCAGAAGCCCTGAAAACCCCTGGAGCCGGACGGCCAGGACGGTCAGACCCGAAGACAGGGCCGTCTGGATGGGAAGATAAGCCGTCCGCCGGAGAACCCGGGTGACATCCTCGATGCCAAAGGCGAATGTTTCCGGGGTGATGCCCTTTTTGGCCAGTTCTGTCCGCAGGCGGAGAAGATTCCACTGGCGCATGGCCTCGTTGTAGGTCAAGCGGGGGATGCGCGGGATACGGGGCACACCCTTGATTTCGATGCGCGTTCCGCCGGTCACGCTGACATTGACGTCCTGGCGGCCCGCTCCGATGCCTGTTCTGACCTTGCCCGTGCTCCTCACCAGCCGGCGCAGGATCTGGCCCACCTCGGCGACTTCGTGCGGGGTGCGCATGTCGGGAGCCGTCACGGTTTCGATGAGCGGCATGCCCAGCCTGTCCGTCAGGTAGATGCGGCGGTGGCCGATGTCGCTGACCTCGCGGCAGGCGTCCTCCTCGAGGCCGAGCTGGACGATGCGGATCTCGCGGCCCCGATAGGGAATCCGCCCGTCGACTCCGACGATGGTCGTCCTCTGGAATCCCGTGGGGATACTGCCGTCCAGATATTGCTTCCGGGCAATGTGCAGCTCGTCGATCATCGAACAGCCGTAGAGCATGGCGACTTCCAGGGCGATGTCGAGGGCCTCCTCGTTGAGTTCGAAGGGCGGCGTGTCGTCCATTTCGTAGGTGCAGACGGTGTCGTGATGGATGCGGTAGATGATTTCCTTTTTGGTCTTGAACTCCATGAGGGCCGTGCCGTCGTATTCGCCGAGTTCGGAGAGCGTCGGACGCATATGGCGGAGGATCTCGGCTTCGTAAACGGGGCTGTAACAGCCGGCCGGACAGCGGCAGAACAGCTTCTTTTCCGTAAGGAGCTGCTGGTGAATCTCCAATCCCGAGCGGAACCCCACAGCGGCGTAGTCCTCGGGGGTCATGTCCTCGAAAGGCTTGAAAAGAATATCCGACACGGTGTCTGTCCTCGTATTTTCCGGAAGTTCCTCTTATGACACGTCCCGGCCTTATCTGTCAAGTCGCGGACGGCTCGCCCCAAGCCGGTTCCCGGCGATTGACGGGCTGGGGGGGCCGGTGATACAATCGCCGAGCCATGAGTCTCGAGAACAAGGAAAACGTCGGAAGCTTTTACGACATCGTCTGGACCGAGTATGTCCCGGAATACCGGGAATCCGAAGACCACTGGTCGCGCTTTTATGACACCGCCGAGGTTCGGGGCAAATCCGTTCTCGACGCCGGATGCGGCACGGGCATCTTCAGCATCATCTTCGCCCGTCAGGGCGCGGAACGGGTGACGGGAATCGACATCAGTCCGGGAAGCCTGTCGACGGGCCGGGCCATGAAAAAGTCGTTCGGTCTGGAGAACGTGGAATTCCGTCAGGAGGACATGCTCCGCCTGCCCTTCAAAAACGCCGAATTCGACATCGTCTGGGCCTGGGGCACCGTCCACCACACAACCAACCCCCTGGGAGCCGTGACCGAACTCATTCGCGTGCTCAAACCCGGAGGTTCGCTGTTCCTGGCGATCTACAAGAAAACCCGGTTGACATTCATCCACGAGGCCATCCGCAAAACCCTTATCCGCACCCCGAGATCCTGGTGGACGGGCCTTTCGAAGTTTTTCGCCGTTCTGTTGGCGCCCGTCGTCTTCCTGTTCAAGAAAAGGGAAAAGGCCCGGAAAGGAGAGAAACTCGAGGAGCTCATCCTGGACTGGTATTTCGTCCCCATCCGCCATCACTACACGCCGGAGGAAATCCGCGTCTTTCTCGAAAAGAGGGGATTCACGATCGAGAAATTCCTTCCGGCCTCCGGGCGCTTCGACAGCACGTCCAACTTCATCTATAAAGCCCGAAAACCCTGACCTGGCTCATTCCAATGCCGTAGAGAGACGCCATGCGCCTCAAATCCTTGAATCGAATCAACCGCCCCAATGCCCGAAAAGTCGTGCGGGCTCTTCTGGTCGTCTTCTATCTCTTGTCGGTCGCTCTCTGGTTCAAGGACAGTTTTTCCTTCCTCAAGGGATGGCCCCTCTCACCCCTGTTCGGAATCGTCCCCCTGATTCTTCTGACCGTTCTGAGGCTCGTTCTCCGGGAGCCGGGAAAGAAAACGCGGCTTTTTCCGTTCAAGCGGCGCGACGCGGCCGTCCTCATCCTGATCCTGATTGCGGCGACTCTCGTCCGGGTCCCCTATCTGTCCCACAGCTTCGGCCTGATGGACAGCGACGAAGCCATCCCCGCTCTTGCAGGCAAACACACAGCCGAGGGCGGCCGGCCGGCCCTCTATTATTACGGAGCCTTTTTTCAGGGCAGTTTTCCCCAGCACTATTACGCCCTCATGTTCTTCCTATTCGGATACTCGGTGTTTATGGCGAAATTGTCCGCCTTTCTGGCTTTCCTGGCCTTCGTCGGCGTCCATTACATCTTTCTGAAGAAGATCTTCGGCTTCCTGCCCGCCGCAGCCATGAGCGCCTTTTTTATTTTGCCCATCCCCGATCTGGTGACAGCCGGATTCGACATCGGCTCGGGTTTTCCCGTCGTTCTGCTGTTCGGAAGCCTGATCTTTCTTCTGACCCATGCCGTCGTTTTTGAAAAGTCTTCCCATTGGCTGCCCGCGCTCGGTTTCCTGGCCGGCCTGGCCTTCTGGACCCATCAGATCAGCGTGATATATATCGCCACGGCGGGCCTTTTTCTTGCACCGGTTCTGAAACTCCAGTGGAAAAAATACGGCGCTCTGGCCTTTCATTTCGCGCTCGGCACCTTTCCCCTCATCCTGAATGAGATCTACAGAAAATTCATTCTTGCCAAGTTTCTCTTTCCGGAAGGATCGGGCCGGACGGATTTCTCCCACGTTCGCCGTTACAAGGACCTCCTGCTGTCTCTGCTCACCGACGGCCGCGGCGTCCTGCCCTGGATCGTTCTCGTTCTTCTACTTGCGGGATCCGCTGTTCTGATCGTCCTGTCCCTGACAAACAAAAAACTCCGGCCCGCTCTTCTGTTCGTCGTCTATGCCGCCGTTTTTTCCGTCGCCTATCTTTTCTCCGACTTCGGCCACACCGGCGTCATCCGCTATATGTACATCCTCTACATGGTTTTTCCCGTCCTTCTGGCCGGAGCTTTCCTTCCGTTCGGAAAAAAGATCGCTGCGCCCGCCCTGGCCGTCCTTCTCGCCGTTCTCTTCTTCGCCGGAAACGGGGAGCACAGCCGCAATTTCCGGGCGGCCGTCAAGGATAAACACGTTCTTCTCGCCCGCACCGTCGCCGCCATGGAGGAGACGGGAGAGAAATTCTGGATGGCGGAATACTGGATATCCTATCTGCTGACGGCCTGCTCCCGGGAAAAAGTCGTCGTCGCGTCATCGACCATCCAGCGATATTATCCCTACAAACTGTATTATGACAGCGGCGAAAACTCCAACTGGGTCATCAACCGGGACATCCCCCAGACCGTGACGCTGGCCGGCGACCTGACCGATCTGCTGGATTCCCTGGGCATTCCCTACGGCTTCCGCGAAGTGGAAACCATAGCGCTCTTTCACGGGATCGGAAGCTATCTGTATCCCCGATTCCCCTTCGCCGACCCCCAGAAAACCCGGCCGGATATCGAGCTCGAAAAAACCCGGGTGTCGGACGGGCTCCTCGAGCTTCTCTTTGTGAAGAAAAACGATGTGCCGTCCGGAGGATACCGGATCCACATCGATATTCCCGATTATTTTTCCAGGTTTTTCTCACTTCCGGCCGGAGAACGCTTCTCTCTGACTGTTCCTTATCCCGGCCAACGGGAGTTCGCCGTCCGCTACCGTCTGGCCTATGCCGGACTGGAAATTCCCGGGACCGAGCGGGAAAAAGCCTGCGTCCTCTCCGCGGACGACCTCCGCCGGCCGCGCAGCGCCGTCGTCTATCTGGCCGGAATCGGCCCGCGAAGGGACATCGAGGGCTGGCCGATGTACGCTCTCCGGAAAAGCGCGGCCTTGGAAGTTCAAACCGGTGCCGGACCGGCCGGCCGGATGACCATCCATCTCCACTCGCCTTTTCAGTTCAGCCATCCTTTCTGGTATGGAGACTACAGCCAGAATGTGACTGTCTTTGTCAACGGCATTCCTCATATGGACCGCCCGCTCCGCGACGGCGTCAACGTCCTGCGCTTCGACATCACCCGGGCGCCCTTCCGGCCGGGAGCGAACCGTATCGATTTGGATTTCCGCTACGCCATGGTGTTTTCCATCCACGACCTGTGGAAGACGGCGGCCTACCTCGAAGCCGTCAACTTCGAGTAAAAACCCGCTCCGGGACCTGCATTGTGGCCTCAGTCGAGGTTTTCCCCTATAATAATTGGCATAAAGGAGAACGATGAAGATTTTCCGCCTCGAAAAATCCGCCCGAGCGTACGCCCTGAGCTTGATCCTGCTGGCCGCCTGGGCCTGCAGTCCGGACCGAACACCCGACCCGGTCGATATCTCGGTCCTGCCGACAAAGCCCGAAACGGCCTTCGAGGGCCGCATCATCTTCCAATCCAACATGGAAGGGACAAACGCCGTCTATGTCATGACTTCGGACGGCGTCCGCAAGATCACCGATAACGCCTGGGAGAATAAATTCCCGGTCTGGTCGCCCGACGGAAACCGGATCGCCTATTACGCCAATCCCGAAGGGCCCTATGACATCTATGTCATGAACGCCGACGGTTCGGATCCGATCCAGGTGACGACCTCGGGGCTCGACGAGAAGGACCCCGCCTGGTTTCCGGACGGCCGGCATCTGGCCTTCGCCCGGGAGAGAAAACGACTCGTCGGCCGGAATATCGAACTCTTCAAGATCAATCTGGAAACCCGGCGGGTGGAAAGCCTTGTCCCGGACTTCAGGGATACGCACAGCATCCCCCACATTTCTCCCGTCGATCCCCTGGTCGTCTTTACGGGAAAACGCACCATGGGATGGGATGCCTCAATTTATAATTTCGAAACCGGAGACACTCTCCATCTCGGTGACCGCGGCCATACCTGCCGGGCCCGTTTCTCGCCCGACGGAAGCCGGCTGGCCTACGTCAGCTCCGAAGCGGACGGCAAGGGCGACATCTGGATCTGCAACAAGGACGGGAGCGGAAAAACGCGCCTGACCCTTCGCGACGACACCTACGATTATTTTCCTTCCTGGTCTCCGGACGGCCGTTTCATCGTTTTCAACTCCTCGACTCAGTACGACCATGACGGCGACTGGGCCCTCTATATCATCGATGTCGAAACCCGCGAGACCCGGCTTCTGTTCGACTCTCCGGGAAACGACGTCTTCCCGGACTGGATTAGGATCCCATGACGGACAAATCCGATTCCGCCGCCGCGTCAGGCCGGCGCCGCCGGCCGGGACTTTGGCTTCCGGTCGTTCTGGGTTTGCTTTTTCTTCCGGCCGTTTCATCCTGGCAGGCCGAATTCCGGGTTCACTCCTATGTCGTCAATGATCAGACCGCGCCCGCCCTGGCCACGGACGGCAGCGGCCGGTTTCTCGCCGTCTGGGTCAGTGAACGGCAGGACGGAGAGTTGACCGGCATTTTCGCCCGGCTTTTCAGCTCTTACGGCATGACTCAGGGGCCGGAATTTCAGGTCAATGCCGACTGGGAGCATCTCCAGGAAAAACCTTTCGTCGCGGCCGGACCCGACGGCCGGTACATCATCACCTGGTACAACTACAACGGTATGAATGTCGCCGCCCGGATCTACGACAACAACGGCTTTCCCCTGACGGGCGAATTCATCGTCAACGAGCAATCCTGGACCTTCAAGGGCGGTCAAGCGGCGGCTATGGATCGAAACGGCGGTTTCATCGTCGTCTGGCACGCCCACGGATATGAATCCGGCTTATGCCAAGTTTACGCCCGTCTTTTCGATCCCAACGGAGTTCCCGTGGGACCGCAATTCAGGATCAGCGCAGACAGCGGAGGCGACCAGATGAATCCGGCCGTGGCCATGCATCGCGACGGCCATTTCACGGTGGTCTGGACCCGCTTCTCAGCCGATGGATTCGGTTCGGAAATAATCGGACGGAGATTCAGCCGGACAGGTCTTCCTCTCGAAAAAGAGTTCTTCATAAGCAGTTCGGCACCCGGACGGCGTGATCAGGCCCGTCTGGTCATGGACACAAGCGGCGCTTTCATTGTCTGCTGGCACGCCCATACTTATACGCCGGAAGCCTACAATATTCTGGTCCGGCGCTTCAGCCCCATGGCCTTTCCCCTGGGCGGAGAGTTCATCGTCAATTCCCACCGCAACGGCTGGCAGGTTTTTCCCTCGATCGCGTTCGGAGAAGCCGGATATCTCGTGACATGGCAAAGCTATGAACAGGACGGCGACCATTATGGGATTTTCGCCGTGATTCTCGACAGAGACGGCGCCTCCCGGGTTCAGGAATTCCAGGTCAACAGCATGTCCCACGGGCGGCAGGAAAGGCCGGCCGGCGTATTTCTGTCTCACAACCGCATCGCTGTCGTCTGGCAGGATTTGGGCGACAATGCGGCGGATTGGGATGTTTACGCGGCGATCTCGGATGTCGCTTATCATTCCCGCGATAATGCCCATGTCGTCGATCGCGATTTAAACCCGCCTTCGAAAATCAAATGAAACACGCTCACCTCGTTGCCGGCTTTCTGATCCTCGCCTGCGCAGCCGGCCTTTATGGTGCAAACGGCGAACGGACGGTCATGCCGGGAGGTCTCGGACGGCCGGTTTTCGACGATCTCGGGCGGGCGAAAATCGTTTTTCCCGATCCGGGAAGGCCCGTCTCCGCACTCAGCGTCAAGAAAGACGTGCTTCAGAGGATCTGGCTTGTCTGGGAAGAGAAATCGACGGAAAGGGCCGGAGACATTTATTTCGGACGCCTTGCGGCGGACGGTCCGGCCGACACGCGCCGCCTTTCCACGGAATTCGAAGGCCGTCATCATGCTCCGGACCTGGAAATTACGCCGGGCGCCCGACCGTACGCGGTTTGGATCCAAACCGGCGGCGGAGAATCCCGGCTGATCCTCAAAGGCTTGTTTCCTGAGAGGATCTGGATTGTCCGCAGCGCTCCGGAAGGATCTCTCTTCACTCCGCGCTTGCTTGCCGACGGCGAAGGGGCCGTCTGGATTTTCTGGGTTGAGGCGACGGACGGACCCGACGAGATCCTGGTTTCCCGTCTGGAAGGCGATGTCCTGACGCCGCCGGTCTCTTTGACGCCCGGAACGGGAGTTCCCCATTTTCACCCCGCACCTGGAAGAGACCCGGAGGGAAGGCCCCTTTTGGCCTGGACCTCCTACGACGGGTCCGATTACCAGATCCATCTCCGGAGCCACGACGGAAACCGCTGGCTGAAACCCCGGAAACTGACCGACGTCCGGGGAACGGCCAACGGCCGTCCGGCCGTGTCGCTTCTTCACGGCGCCGTTCCCGTTGTGGCCTGGTTGAGGGACGACGGCGGAATGAGAGAGATCCTTCTGTCTTATCGGACACCGGACGGATCGTGGAGCCCGGCCGTCGGCATATCAGGAAAAGCCCCCGGTCTCGACGACCCGGCCCTCGCGGCCGAAGGCGACAGGTTGGCCGTCTCCTGGGCATCCCGGGACGACAGGCACCTGAAAACCCTGACCTTGGCCGAACTGCAGATGTCGGATCGCACTCCGGCCCGACAGCCGGCCGCTTCCCCCCGCTCGGGGTTCCGGGCCGATGACGCCTTCATCGCCTTCGGCGACAGCATCACCTACGGCATCCTTGTCCCGCCCTGGGATATCCGGGAACTCGGATACCCGCCCCGGCTCCAGGTTCTTCTGGAAAACCTGTATCCGAAACCCGATGTCATCAACCGGGGCGTTCCGGGCGACGACACTTGGGGAGGCGTGAGCCGGATCGCCGACGTCATCACCGGCGATCTCGCCCTCTATCTTCTGTTGAAGCTCGGAACAAATGATGTTTCCATCGAGCATTATTCCATGATTACGACCGCTTTCAACCTGGGCGAAATGACCGCGAAATGCCTGAAACACGGCGTTTTTCCCATGATCGCGACGATCATTCCCCGCAAAGGCGACCGCTGGAATGATTTCACACGATCCCGGACTCTCAATCTCAACAACAGAATTCGGAGAATCTCCCAGGAAAAAAACATCCTCCTGGTCGATATGTATGAACTTTTCTACAGCTATCCGGAGGCCCAGGGCGGTTGGCAATCCCTGATCGCCGACGCTCCGGACAACCTGCACCCAAGTCTCAAGGGCTACCAGTTCATGGCGGAAATCTGGTACGACCACATCGCACGAATCCCCTTCTCTCCCATATTCCCGGAAGCCCGCCGGATGGTCAGGGAGCGTGCCGTCGTTTTGTCCTGGGAACAGGACCCGAAAATCACGGCGGCCACCAAACTTTCCGGATACAAGATCCTTCGCAAACGTAAAACCGAGAGCGATTTCGGTGAGATCGGCCTCGTCTCCTCTTCCCAGTTGTCATTCCGGGACGAGCATCCGGACCTGACGCAGGAGCCGATTTACGCCATGAAAGCCGTCGCTTCCTCCGGACTCGAGGGGCCCGTCTCGCCGCCGTTCTTTCCCGTTCAGGGGGATCCCTATCCTCCCTTGAACGTGTCTTTCCGGACAGAGGTCAATAAAGCTCTTCTGCGAACCGAGTACATCAACGTCGTCTCCTGGTCGGACAATCCCGCCAACGAGGATCTCTTCGACATCGCCGTCTACAGGATCTACCGAAAGAAAAAAGAGGAATCTCCGGACCTCTTCAAGCCCGTCGGAGAACTCCCGGCTCATCGACGGGAATTTCTGGACAGGCATTTCCCGAGCGCGACCGAAGCGGGACGGTATGACTACGGCATCTCGGCCGTCGACATGAACGGCATCGAAGGCGCCCTCGCAACGGGCACGCCCGAAGGGTCATAACACCGGATTATGATCAAAGAAGAAAAACCCGGTGTTATGACGTACGACCCCGGAACAGGTTTTTGACAGGAGTGGGGGGTTTTTGCTATAACCTGTGACATGAAAATCCTCCTGATCGACCCCCCATTCCACCGTTTTATGGGGTTTTACCGCTATTTTTTCCCCTACGGCCTGTCCTCGATCGCGGCCGCCCTGGACAAGTCCCGCCACGAGATCCTCATATACGACGTCGATCATGGAGAAAAGCCCGTAGCCATGACCTCTTCGGATCTGCTACGGGTTTTCCCCCGATACATCGAAGGCATCCGGGACACCGGACACCTGATTTGGCGGGAGGTCGAGCAGGTCATGGCATCGTTCCGGCCCGATCTCGTCGGCATCACTTTCATGTCGACAAAGATGGGTGCGGTGGCCGGAATCGTGGACATCTCCAAACGGCTGTTTCCGCAGGTCCCGGTCATCCTCGGGGGCGACCATCCCACGGTTCTCTATGAAGCCACGCTTCGCAAATTGAAAGCCGACGCCGCCGTGATCGGCGAGGGTGAACGGACCTTCGCCGAGATCGTCCGGCGGATCGAATCCGGCCGGACGGATTTCGAAGGCATCCCCGGCCTGGCCGTTCGTAAACCGGACGGCGAAATCGCGCTGTCCCCGCCGCGTCCTCTCATTGAAGATATCGACACCCTGGCTTTTCCGGATCGGGAATCCCTTCACAAGCTCGACACCTATCGCCCCGACGATCTCAGCATGATCATGACCAGCCGCGGCTGTCCGTTTCACTGCGCGTTCTGCTCCAGCATCTGGGAAAGGCGCGTCCGTAACCGCTCCATTCCCCACATCATGCGGGAGATCACGTATCTCGTCGAGCGGTTCGGAACGCGAAATCTCTATTTCAAGGACGACACCTTCACCGTCGACCGGCGGAGGGTCCGGGAGTTCTGCCGCGCCATCAAGGACAGCCGGCTTGACGTCCGCTGGGAATGTCTGACCCGGATTGAACTCGTCGATCCCGAAATCCTCGAGGAGATGCGCGAAGCCGGGATGATATACCTCAAGATCGGCATCGAAACGGGCAGCCCGAGAATTCTGAAAGACACCGGAAAGAACCTGACCCTCGAACAGATCCGCCGGGGGGCGCGGATCCTGCGGGAGGCCGGGCAGAAATGGTCGGCTTTCTTCATGATCGGCTATCCCGACGAAACCGAGGAGGACATCCGCATGAGCCGGGATCTCATCGGGGAGATCCGGCCCACTTATGTGTCCATGAGTACTCTCGTCCCGTATCCGGGCTGCCGCTACTATTATGATCTCGAAAAGGACGGTCTGATCGGCGAGGATTCCGACTGGAACCTCTACGACCCCTTCAGCCTGGAAACACACTTCACCCGCAGGATCGGCCGGGAGCGCTTCAGAGAGCTGGTCATCGACACCATGGCCTTCATTGACGATTACAACGCAGCGGCATCCTCCGCTCCAACCGCTTCGGGATAAAGGAGATTCATCGACATGAAAACCAAGGCCAACGGCAATACACGAGTTCTGGTCACGGGGGGCGCCGGCTACATCGGGTCCCTGCTTGTCGGACGGCTTCTCAAGTCCGGATACAAGGTCACCGTTCTCGACAAGCTTCTTTTCGGCGTCGAGCCCCTCAAGCACTTTTTGACGAACCCGAATCCCAACCTCTCCTTCATCATCGGCGACATCCAGAACGAGGACGACGTCAACCGGGCCCTGGCCGACGCCGACACGATCATTCATCTGGCGGCCATCGTCGGCGACACGGCCTGCGCCGCCCATTCCGACCTTGCCGTCAATGTCAATTTCAGCGCCACGGTGAAACTCGGCGATTTATGCAAAAAAAGAAAAATTCGCCGTTTCGTTTTCGCCTCGACCTGCAGCGTCTACGGCGCCGGAACGAAGGACATCCTGGACGAGGAATCCGAGGTCAACCCCGTTTCGCTCTACGCCGAAACCCGCCTCTACGGCGAAAGGGGCATTCTCTCCCTGGCCGACAACAATTTTTCTCCGGTTCTTCTCCGTCTGGGAACCATCTTCGGACTGTCTCCCCGTATGCGCTTCGACCTGATTGTCAATTACCTGACCAAGAAAGCCGTCCGTGAGAAGAAAATCACCATTTTCGGCGGCGATCAGTGGCGGCCGCTTCTGCACGTCGCGGACGCCGCCGCCGCGTTCCATCATGCCCTGGAGGCTCCCATCGAGAAGGTCAGGAACCGGATCTTCAACATCGGATTCGACAACCTGCAGATCAAGGACATCGGCGCCACCATCGCCCGGCATTTTCCAGAGACCGACGTCCAGGTCATCGAAAAAATCGAAGACAAGAGAAGCTACCGCGTCTCCCTGGAGAAGATGGCCTCCGAACTCGGCTTCAAACCCGAAAAAACGATCGACGCCGGGATTCTGGAAATCGCCGAAGCCATCAGGAGCGGCGCCATCGCCGACCCCAAGGATAAGATCTACTACAACCACTATGCCTGCTAGCCTGGGCTTTTCATGAAAATGCCGATGCGTATTTCAGTCCCAACGCTGATTCCGGATTTCGGGATCATCCGATCGTTCATTCGGATTCCCATAAACTCCCACAATAAAGCAGACGCTGTCGGATCGGCTCGTGAACAGCCCAGGCCTGGGCTTTTCACTCGTCGAAAACCCCGGCTTGGGCCGGAGATTGAAAGGCAACGACTGATATGAGAGAGTCATTCCTGCACTTTTCCCAGCCGACGATCACCCGCACCGAGATCGCCGAGGTCGTCAAGACGATGAAGAGCGGCTGGCTGACGACGGGGGCGCAATCCCGGCGCTTCGAGGAGGAGTTCGCCGCCTACATCGGCGTCCGCCACGCCGTGGCCGTCTCGTCCTGCACGGCGGCCCTGTTCCTTTCGCTCATCGCCGAGGGCGTCCAACCCGGAGACGAAGTCATCACCACGCCCTTCACTTTCGTTTCGACGGCCAATGTCATCCATCATCTCGGCGCCGTCCCCGTCTTCGCCGACATCGACGAGGAAACCTGGAACATCGATCCCGAAGCCGTCGCCCGGGCGGTCACCCGGAAAACGCGGGCCGTCATTCCCGTGCACTACTCGGGACAACCCTGCGACATGGCGGCGCTCACGGACTTGGCCCGCCGGCGCAAACTTCGCATCATCGAAGACGCCGCCCACGCCTTCGGCGCAACCTACGACGGAAAAAGACGGGTAGGCAGCCTGGGCAATCTGACATGCTTTTCCTTCTTTCCGACGAAGAACATCACGACCGCCGAAGGCGGACTCATCACGCTCAACGACGGCCGCAAAGCCCGGCGCCTCGTCAAGCTGCGCCTCCACGGCATGAGCAAGGACGGCTGGAAGAGATACGCCAAGGAAGGCGCCTGGTATTACGAAGTCCATGAAGCGGGATACAAGTTCAACCTGCCCGATCTGTGCGCCGCCGTGGGCGTCGCCCAACTCGCCCGCATCGGCGAAATCAATTCCAAACGCCGGAAGCTGGCCGAGCATTACATCAAGCGGCTGGCCGAAATCCCCGGCATCCGGACCGTGACCCTCCGCCCCGGCGCGACGAGCTCCTGGCACATCTTCCCCGTCTGGGTGGACAAGGCCGTCTTCGGGATGGACCGCAACCGCCTCATCGAAGAGCTCAAGAAGCGGAACATCGGCACGAGCGTCCATTTCATCCCCGCCCACCTTCAGCCGTTCTACAGAAATACCTACGGCACCAAAAAAGGGGATTTCCCGCGGGCCGAAAAAGCCTTCGAGGGGATCGTGTCCCTGCCCCTTTTCCCCGGGATGTCGATCAGGGACGCGGACGACGTCGTCGCCGCCCTCCGAGACCTTGCTTCAAAATAACGGCCGGCCGATCGGCCGCGTTTCAATAGGCGTCGAAATCGATGGCCATGAATCTCAGGGTCTCCGCGTCCACCGTCCTGTTTCCATCGGTCAGGTCTTTGAAAATCAGATTTAAAGGCGAGGGTTTGAGCTTTTTCGGAAAATTGAAGTAGAGGTTTTTCTTCCAGGTCAAACGCGGATCGGATCCCAGCCAGATTTTCACGGGGTTGGCCGAACGTTTTGGCCGGGGGAGCGGTTTTTCAGGATAAAGCGACATCGGAAAATAGCCGATCACCGCCTTGACACCCATTTTTCCCGTCGGCGCAAGAACCGCGAAGTGATCGCCCCAGCGCTTCGTTTCATAGGGGACTTTCGGATTGGCCAGCCTCCACTCCAGAAGATCCCGGTCCCAATCGCGCCGGTACTCATAAGGATCCTCTTCCGGAACGGCGAAGGTTCCCATACCGATTTTCACATCGAGCGGCTTGACCAGGGTGAAGCCCAGCTTCCTTAGAAAACCGTGGGTGCTGTCGGCATTGGCCACCCCGATGACAAACTCATATCCCTGCGTTCGGGCATGGTCATACGTCATTTCGGCCAGGATGGTGAACAGTTTTTTGCCTCGGTGGTCGGGATGCGTGGCGGTGTTCAGGGAAAGAAGCCCTTTGACTTTTTTCCCTTGAAACAAGGCCGTCATGGGTTGGGTGACATAATGGGCGGCCAGGACGTCGCCCCGATAGGCATTGTATCCGACGGCCGGCCCGGCGGGATTTAAATTGTATTGCCACCGGATAAACTCAGGCGACTTGACGTTGTCTTGAAAAACAAGTTTTAAAAGATTCGTCATGTCGTCGATGCCCGCATCGGACAAGTCCAGAAGCCGAAAAGAATAATCGCTCATGATTCATTCCTTTACAAGATATGATGACGATATGATTCTAAGCGGACCGGATCATCGAGTCAACAGCGGGGGCGGCTCGGCTTGACAGACAGCGGCCGAGGGGCTACGATCCGGGAAGAATGACCGATGTCACAAAAAAGTGAGAAGACAGCCCAAGTGTTGAGTCACCCGCCTCGTTTTCTTGTGAGTATCGACCTGGAGGATATCCGGCTCCAGGCGGATTCTCCGGCTGACGGAACCGCCCGGGCTCAGGACAACATGCGGCGATTCCTGCGGTTTTTCGACGATCACAAGGTCAAAAGCACGGTTTTCGTCGTCGGAGAACTGGCTGAAAAGCTGGGTTCCTTCATCAAGGAGATCCGGGCCGCGGGTCACGAGATCGGATGCCACACCCACGACCACGCCCATGTCGCCCGGCTGAGCCCGGACGTTTTTCGCGCCAATATCCTGAAAAACCTGGAGAGTCTGAACGCGCTCGGCATCGAGGACGTCCGCGGGTTTCGCGCGCCGGACTATTCCCTGACTCATTCATCCCGATGGGCTTACGATATCCTGGCCGAATTGGGATTTGCCTATTCCAGTTCCGTCATGCCGGCCAGAAATCCGGTTTTCGGATGGAAGGAATTCCCCCCTTATCCCGTCAGGTTCGATAACGGACTCTGGGAGCTGCCGTTTTCCGTCACCAGCCTGGCCGGGCTGAAAATCCCGTTCTGCGGCGGGGTCTACTGGAGATTTTTCCCGCGGCGGATCCTCGGTCTTCTCTGCCGGCGCCATGCCGGTCGGGGATTTCCCTTGACGGGCTATTTCCATCCCTATGACATCGACAGCGGAGAAAAAAAATACCGGGTCAGCGGAAATCCGGTGTTCAACTGGCTTGTTTTTTACAATCGGTATTCGACATTCCGCAAAATGGCCTGGATTTTCGAAAGATTCCGGACTGAACGCTATATCGATTATGTTCATCGCCTCGAAAGCGCCTCCGTTGAGCCGGCGCCTCAAATTTGACAAAGAGGCATGTTTTCATTATCCTATCCGATCTCTGTGAAAAAAGAGCGACTCCGGTCCGATTTACGCATTTCGGGATGAAACACCATGGATGTGCTCCTCATTAATCCTCCGACCGAGAACCTCGTCAAGACCTTCGCACCGGAGTCCTTGACGGAGGAAGTCGGATTCTACCCTCCCCTGGGCCTGCTTTACCTCGCAGCCTTCGCCAAGGCTGCTCACGGCGACCGGTTCAACATCGAAGTTCTCGACACCCAGGTGGAGCATAAAAGCTATGCCGATATTGAGCGGGTTTTCACGAAGCGGCGGCCCCAAGTCGTGGGCATTTCCTGCATGACATTCCTTCTGATCGACGCCCTGCACGTCGCCCGAATCGCCCGGAAGGTTCTTCCCGAAGCTCACATCGTCTTCGGCGGCACCCATCCCACCATTTACCCCATGGAAATGGCCGGCCGGCCGGAAACGGATTCCATCGTTTTCGGGGAAGGGGAAGTCGCCTTCAGTGAACTTTTGGAGGCGCTGGCGGAGAAAAAGAGCCTGTCCGGAATCCCGGGGGTCGCTTTCAGAGAGAACGGCCGTGTGATCGTGAATCCCGGCCGGAAATTCCTTACGGATCTGGACGCCCTGCCGTTTCCCGACAGGGAACTCCTCCCCTACAAAGATTATTACAATCTGCTGGGAACAGGCCGGGAAATCATGACCAGCCTTTTGACATCCCGGGGTTGTCCCTTCGATTGCGTGTTCTGCACAAAAAAAGACGGCCGGACCTGCCGGATGAGATCGCCGGAAAACGTCGTGGCGGAAATCGAGGTCTGCCTGGAAAAGGGCATTACGGATTTCAACATCGTCGACGATACGTTCACCATCAACAGGAAACGCGCTCTGGCCATCGCCGACATAATCATCCGGAAGGGCTTGCGGATCACCATGGACATCCGGGCCCGGGTCGATCAGGTCGACCGGGAGATGCTCGAAAAACTGGCTGAAGCCGGCTGCAATCGCATCCGCTACGGCGTCGAAAGCGGAAGCGCCGAAGTTCTGAAAGCCTTGAGAAAAGGGATCGAACTTTCGAGCATCAAGCCCGCCTTCGAAATGGCCAAACAGGCCGGCATGACCACCTTCGCCTATTTCATGGTGGGATCCCCGGGAGAAAAAAAGGAAGACATCAAAGCCAGCATCGCCCTGGCCAAGGACCTCGATCCCGACTATGTGCAGTTTCTCGTCACGACGCCTTTCCCGGCGACGGACCTCTACGATCTCGGCCGGGAAAAAGGCATTTTGCATGGAGATTTCTGGCGGGAATTTTCCCTTGATCCGGCGCCGGATTTCATCGCCCAGTGGTGGACCGAGCATTTCACGCCGGAAGAACTCGACCGATGGCAGAAAAGGGCCCATACAAAGTTTTATTATCGGCCCAAGTATGTTTTCCGGCAGCTCCGCGGACTCAAGTCCTTCAAGGAATTCAAGCGAAAGGCCCGCGCAGCCATTAAGCTGTGGACAGGTTGAAAAATGTTAACCCTGACCGTCATCATTCCCGTCTTCAACGAACAGAACACGGTGCTCAAGGTCGTGGAGAAAGTCAAGGCCGTTCCGATCATCAAGGAGATCATCATCGTCGACGACGGATCCACCGACAAAACGCCCATTTTGTTGGAAAGCCTCAGGAGTGATCCGGATATCCGGGTGATTTCCCATCACAAGAACATGGGCCGAGGGGCCGGAATCCGGACCGCCCTGGCCGTAGCCCAAGGCTACATTACGATCTTTCAGGACGCCGATCTGGAAACCTCGCCCTCTCATTACCCCATGCTCATTCAGCCGATCCTTGATGACGAGGCAGACGTGGTTTTCGGTTCCCGGTTTCTCGGAAAGGGCCTGATCAACGGCATGGGCATCCACGCCTATTTCGCCAATGCCCTTCTGACCCAGTTGACTTCCATATTATTCAAATCCAAGTTGACCGATGTTCTGACCATGTTTCAAGTCACCACGACCGAAAGGCTTCGGAACTTGAACATCGAGACGGATTCCTGGGGATCGACCATCGAAATCACGGCCAAGCTGCTGAAAAAAAAGTATCGCATTGTTGAAATACCGGTCGACTACATCCCCCGCAGAAAGGATACGGGGAAAAAAGTGCGATGGAGCGACTTTTTCGGTTGCCTGGGGGCCCTGATCAAATACAAATTTTTCTACAAAGCTTGAAGTCCGGCCCTATGAAACGCGTTCTTCTTCTCAACCCGCCGGGAGACAAGCTGTACCTGAGGGACATGTATTGTAGCTCGGTATCGAAAGCCAATTATTCCTGGCCTCCCATCGACCTTCTTATCCAAAGCGGGATCATCGGTCGAAGCCGCGACGTCGACGTTCTGGACGCCCAGGCTGAAGGCCTGAGCGCCCGACAAAGCCGGGAGAAAATCCGCAAGGGACGCTACGAGGCGATCCTGTTTCTCACCAGCACCGCGTCATGGAGACAGGACTTCGCCTTTATTCAAAAGGTCAAGGAGGACGCCAAGTTCCCGCTCCTCTTGATCGGGAACGGCGATATTCTCCTGTATGAGCCGGAAAGATTCTTGAGAGACTTTCCATGTCTTGATGCCGCCATGTTCGATTACACGAACAGCGATGTCGTTCACTATCTCGACGGCGAGACCGACAAGATCCGATCCATGGCTTTTCGAACCGCGGCCGGGATGGAAATCCGAAGAGAGAAGATCCTCCCCCGCGAATTTGCCTATCCCGTTCCGCACCATGAAAAATTTCCGTTGAGAAAATACCTCCTCGCCCACGGCAAACGCTTCCCTTTCACAACCGTTCAGATGAGTTTTGGATGTCCTTTCCGGTGTTCATTCTGCATCGCCGCCACCCTCGGCTACAAATACCGGGCCTTGGACAATGTTCTCGACGAGCTTCGCCGTGTCGTTTCGCTCCGGATCAAGGAGGTCTTTTTCTCCGATTTCACTTTTGAAGCCAAACGGAAAAACGCGATGGAACTCTGCCGGAGGATGGCTGAAGAAAAGCTCGATTTGTCCTGGACGTGTTCATCCCGAGCCAACACCCTGGATCGTGAGCTTCTGATCCGGATGAAACGGGCGGGTTGCCATACGATTCTGATCGGCGTCGAAAGCGGAAATGCGTCCCTGCTGAAACAATATTCCAAAGGCGTGACGAAAGACGATATGAGACGGGCTTTTTCTCAGTGCCGCGAGATCGGAATACGGACATTGGGGCATTTTATCATCGGCCTGCCCGGAGAAACGGAATTCACCGTTCAGGAGACCATCCGGTTTTCGAAAGAGCTCGATTGCGATCTCGCCTCTTTCAATATTGCCGTTCCGGCCCTTGGAACCCCCCTCAGGGATCAGGCCTTGAAGAACCGATGGCTCCACGGAGATGCTCTCGAATTCGATGCCTCCGGATCCTTTCCGGTCATCGAAACGCCTGATTTTTCCAAGGCCCACGCCCTGTTCTGGCAAAGACGCGCCATCCAGGAGTTCTATTCCCGTCCAACGCGTCTCGCAAGGCACGCCCTGGCGGCCGGATCCCTTTATCAGTGGCGGATTCTGATCCGCAACGGATGGGCGCTTTTCAGAGATTTTCTTCGCAACCGAATATCCCGCCGACGAAATTGACACTCGACACGAAATGAACTTATGATGAGGTCATGTCGCTGACCGTTCGCCGCATCCTTCTCCTCGGGCTTGTCTTCGCCTTCCTCTTCACCCTGAGATTCGTTCATCTCGGCGCCGATCCTCCCGTGGATCTGAGCATCAGCATGGGGTATTTCGGAGACCCCGGAGGCTACGTCGCCAACGCCAGAAACAAGATCGTTTTCGATTCATGGGTTCTGGACACCTGGAATTCCATGTTTATCAGCCCCCTGCCTCATTATCTCAGCTACGCCGTTTTCCGGCTCTTCGGAGTCGGAATCGCCCAGATGAATGCTGTTCCGGTCCTCTTCAGTTGCGGTCTTCTTCTCTTGTTTTTTCTCCTCCTGACAAGGGTCATGCCGTTTTTCCCGGCCTTGGCAGGACTCCTGCTCTTGGGCATGAATTATCCCTTCACGATGTTCAGCCGGATCGGAGTCCGGGCCGTGGAAATGGCGTTTTTTTGCGTTCTGGCCCTCTGGGTTCTGTCGAATCGGCCGGATCCGGACAAAAAAAATCTGGCCCTGGCCGGCGCTCTGGCATTCATCGCTTTCACCGTGAAAGGAACGTTCCTCCTGATTCTCCCGGCCATCATGCTGGGAGTATCCTTCCAGGTTTTCTTTCGTTCCGGAAAAAACATCAAAAAGACGCTCTTGGATGTTCTTGCTTTCGGGATCGGCATGGCTGCCGTTGCCACCGTCTATACAATCTTTTTTTTCCTGCCGAACAGGGAGTTGTTCCTGGCTTTCGGCTCGGACAACTTCGCGTGGCTGACGCCTCGCCGGCTCAGCGAGATGCTCTTGTTTTTCTGGCAGAGACCCCTTTTCTATTTTATGAATTCGCCCGTGACGACGACTCTGGCCGGTCTGGGTTTTCTGGCGGTCACCTTCCGTTGGCTGAGCAATCCGAAGAAGACAAACCTCATCGAAGGAACGGCGGCCGTATGGTTCGCGACAAACATGCTGTATTTCGCCGTCATCTACTACAGGCCGGCTCGCCATTTTATACCTCTGATCGTGGCCATGGCGCTTCTGGCCGCACTCCTGCTGAGAGACATCTTTCTCAAAGACACGCTGAAAAAGCCCGCTCAGGTTCCTCTGTTGTTTTTTTTCCCTCTTTTCGGCTGGTTCCTGTTCGCCGCAAGCGGCTTGATGATTCTTCTCAATCGGCCCGTGTCGACGGCGGATCTGGAAGTCCGATTCCTGCAAGCCGCCGCTGCCGCCGGGATCGGAACCTTTCTCGTGATTCTGTTTCTGAAAAAATGGCCGTCAAATTGGCAACGGCCGCTGAACCGGACTGTCCGGGGAATGACGGTCGTTCTCCTTGTTCTGGCTGCGGCCGTGACCGATGGGCGATCGTATTTGAAGTGGGCCGCGTCTCCGCGCTACGACGTGCGAACGATCTCCGGAGATTTCGGGGCGGCTTTCGACACCATGACGCTGGGGGGGTTGTTGGCTCCCGTGATTTCCTTGGAGAACCGACATCGGGCTCACGCCTATTACACCAACTATATCAACCAGGGCCTCGATTTCCTCGAAAAGTACGGCATCACCCACGTTTTTCTGACAACCTACGCCGTAGAAAAAAAATATTATGAAACCGACTTCCCCGAAGCCATGGCCCGGGCCCGGCTTCTGGGCCGATTCCCTCTCTGGCGGACGCATGTCGAGCTCTTCGATCTTGATCCGGATCCTCTGCCCGAAAGACCGCCGGGTGAACGACTTTTCGAGGGCGAAATCTTCTACGGTGAAAAGGGTTTGCCCCGCTACGACCCGGACGCGTCGGGGGGATGGGCGTTTCGCCTCGACGACGGGAAAAACGGCGGTCTCTGTCAGCTTCCCGACATTTCCTTCGAACAGGGAAACCACACGGCGACATTCTTCATCAAGACGGAAAAACCCGTTGATGCGGACGTCTCTCTCGGGCGGATCGACATCCTGGATCCCCGAAGCCGGAAAGCGGTCGCCTCGCGCGAGCTGAAAGCCGGGGATTTTGTTCAACAGGACGCCGACTATCAGCCGTTCGCCCTGAGGTTTCGGGTCAGGAGACCGTCCAACCTGATCTTCAGGGTCGTGGGATCGGATCGAAGCGCAATCCGGCTCGACAAGGTCGTCGTCCGAAGCCTGGATTGACGAGCCCAAACATCTCCCTGAAAACAGAACGGCCGAGCCGGCCATCAGCCGACCCGGCCGATCTTGTGGATCGATAAAAGCTTGTCTAGGAATTCCCTCCGGTCGAGACCCTCAGGGACCAGCCGCTTTCTCTCCCCTGGTTATCCACAGCCGTCACCACGTATTCGTAGCGGGCCGCGTCCAGTGTACTGGTGTGCTTGCGATCATCAAAGTGGAACTGGGACGCGGAGACCTCTCCAACCTTCACGAATTGGCCGGCGGCATCACTCGTCAGTTTCCGGTAGATGCGATATTGGGCAATCGCGAATAATCCGGCATTCCGTGTGTTTTCCTGCCAGCTGATCCTGTTGAAATAATCCCTGTAGAGGAGCGTTCTGTTGACGTCGGTTTTTACGGCGACCTGGGTCGGGGCCAGAGGTTTGCTCAAGGCATCGATGGTCATCTCGGTGATGTCGACATAGCCGTCATTGTCGATGACCGTGAGTTGAGCCGTAAACGGACCGCTCTTCGTATAGGTATGGGTGACCGTTTTGCCGGACCCGTACAAACCGTCCCCGAACGACCACTGGAAGGTGACGATCTGGCCGTCTTCATCCGTCGATTCCGAGGCATCGAATTGAACCTGGAGAGGCGTCAGTCCGCGTGTCGGCGTCGCCGTGAATGCAGCCGTCGGCTTTTGATACGCAGTGACGGTCGCCGATACCGTATTGGTCTTGCCGTCGTTGTCGGTGACGGTCAAGCTGCAGTAATACTGACCTCCCTTGTCATAGGTCTTCGTCACAAACGGGCCTGTCGCGGTTGTTCCGTCGCAGAAAACCCAATCGTGAGAAACCACCTGGCCGTCCTCATCGAAAGATCCCGATCCATCGAATTGGACCTGAAAGGGCACAACGCCTTGGGTCGCGGAGGGCTTGATCACGGCGAAGGGCTCACCGGTCGAAGCCTCAATGGCCACTTCGGCCAAGCCGACCCGGAAATCGTTGTCCAAAACCTTGAGAACGGCTTTAAAGGTGCCTTTCTGGGTGTAAGTATGCGTCACAACCTGGCCTTCGGCCGTATTCCCGTCCCCGAAATCCCACATGTATTTAATGATCGTTCCGTCGGAATCCGTGGATCGCGTCCCTTCGAATCGTACAGACAAAGGAATAAGGCCCCGAGTTGGGGAGGCATCGATCACGGCCGTCGGCGGGTTCCCGGGAAGGGTGACTTTGGAATGGTAAATATCCCGGCTCGAGTCGCTTGGGCCGTCGGCCCAGACGATATGAAGAACGCCTTTTTTATCTATAGCCAGCCATGGCTGCCAAGGGGAATACATGGGGCTCGCGATAACGATCGGATTCCCCCACGTCCCATTGGGAAGCGCGCGGTTGTAGAGCAGTCTCATTTCGCCTTCGGGCCCTTCGTTCCAAATCGCATGAATGAGACCGTCGTGATACCTCATGTAGGGGAAAAAATTCTGGGTCGTAAAATCACGGCTTAAAGGCATGGGCGCGGTCCAGTTCCCTCCGGGCTTTTTCATCATGTGAAAGTAAGGGCCGATTTTTTGGGAATAAAAGGCGTGAACGGTGCCGCTCGGATCGACGGCAAGGGCGGGATAATATTCGTTCTCAGAATGGGTGGAATTGAGATGGACAAGGGGAGCGCGGTCAAACAACCAGGTCTTGGCATCATCATTATATTCCGCCTCTTTATAGAACATCTTCCAGTTCCCGGAATTCGTAGGATCCGCGGCATGGTTGGTGTCCATCCAGATGGCATAGACTTTTTTGTTCAGTACGGCAAAGTCGGGGTGAATGGAAGCCGCCCATCCCGTGATGGATACGGTCAACCTTTCCGCTCTCTGTATCGGCCAGGCGGCCCCGATGGGATTGACAATCAAGCAAATATCCATAAAGCCGTCTTTGGGATCGTAATTATGACACCAAAGGATATAGATCAAATCGTCTTCGACCTGGATCCTCGGCCAAGTTGAGTTGACACCCGGACTTTCATAGGCAACGAATCGCGAACTCCATTTCTTTTCGCTATGACTGTATCTGGCATAGCAAATCTCCCGGTTTGCAGAGGAATTGCCGTCCTGATACACCATATGAATATCGCCCTTACTATCCAGAGCCATATTGGGAAAACTGGAGGCATTGAATTTGGGCACCACCCGCGTGGCCGCGCTCCATCGGCCTTGATCCACATTGTAAATCATATACCGGAGTTCGGAATCTGCATTGAAATCGCGCCCATCATGGAAAACCAGCATCAGGTTTCCATCTTTCATGGTGATGAGGTTGACAAATTCCGCTTGTCCCCCGCTCTGATAGATTCTCGTTGTTTGAGCACCAAGGAAAGAAAATCCAAGAATAGCGGTGAGCACAAGAGCCGACGCAACGGTTCTTTTCATATTATAACCTCTTCACTCGGAATTCAAATTCTCATTTAATTGAATAGCATATAACTCCGTGGACGTCAAGAGAGGCGCCGTCGCCGGGCCGGATTCGGTTGGGAAATATCACCCTTAAGGGTGGTTGACTTCTTCAATTCGCGATGATTAAATATCGTGCGGGATATGGTTATGGCGCAGAATAAACCGCCGGGGCTAAGCCGCGGAACCGTTTGTCTCCTCCACCTTCTGATGGGGATCTTTCTTCAGTTTCTCACGCCTGTCATCCTGGGGGCTCAAACAAATCTTTCCCAAACGCCCAACAAGGTTTCCGATCTGCCTTTTGTCATCGTCCGTCCGAACGGTGAAGTCATGGTCGCCTGGACGGAAGGAGACTTCAACTCCAGCGGCGTCATCGTCTATAGAATATTAACGGATTCAGGGGGTTGGTCGCCGATTCGAATTGCCGTATCACCCGAAAGAGGTTCGGCCTCGTTGCCGACCATGGCCATCGACGGCCGGGGCGACGTTCACATGTCCTACATGGACGGGAGCGGTTCGACAAACAGGGAAATCTACTACATCAAATACGCCAACGGAACATGGGGAAAGCGGGAGATGGTCTATTTCAGCTATTTGACCAATTCCTCGTGGCCGAGGATCGATGTCGACGGCAACCGCATTTACATCGTCTGGGGTCACAATCACACCACGGATGCGCATGAAAGAAAGATCGATATCGTTATGATGGAAAAGATCGACGGCGGCTCCTGGCCGTCCACCTATCGGTCCGTTTCCGAAACACCCAATTCCGTATCCATTCACTCTTTTGTCAAGGTACGCAACGGCAATGTTCACGTCGCCTGGATGGACGATCTTCACAGTCCCTACAATTGGAACATTTATTACAGGGAGAGAATCGGCGGCAGCTGGAATTCCCGGGTTCATGTCTCTCCCGACTGGAATCAATACGTGCCGGCGATGACCATCGACCAGAATGGAACCGTTCATTTGATCTTCACCTATAGAAGCAATCCCGTCTATTACATGAGAAAACCCCTCAACGGGAACTGGACGTCGCCGATTGCGATCTCAACGGCCAGCACATCGGTCTTCTCTTTCGTGTTCATCAAATACCACGCCAACATGCTGCATGCCGTCTGGAGGCAATCGCACGGCTCGGGGGAATACATTTATTATTCCCGGGGAAACCTCAATGGGCAGTGGGAAACCCCGGTCAAGGTCTCCCACGCCGGTGAAGGCGAATTCCCCGCTTTGGATATTGACGGCCGCGGCCGCGTTCACGTTGTTTACAGCGACATCAACAGCAACGGGAACCGCGACGTCTTCCATGTCCGGCTCGATCAGGTCTCGACCTATCCCATCGCATCTTTCACGGCCTCGCCCATGCAGGGCCCCCCGCCCCTCAACGTCGCTTTCGATGCCTCGAACTCCTATGATCCGGACGGCTCCATCGTGTCGTATTCATGGAAATTCGGAGACGGATCCCAAGGCTCCGGGAAAAAGGTATCTCATACATATACGAAAAGCGGGCTGTTCACCGCCCAACTGACCGTGACGGACAACGAGGGAAAAACAGGGACCAATTCCACGACCATCATGGTCGGACAACAGCCCGTCGCCTTGTTTACGGCCTCACCGACTTCAGGTGGCGCGCCCTTGAAGGTTGACTTCGACGCAACCGCATCCAACGACCCCAACAACGGTTCCATCGTCTCGTATAAATGGGATTTCGGAGACGAGTCCTCGGGCCAGGGAAAAACCATCAGCCATGTCTATCATAAGACGGGGACGTTCACAGCCACCCTCACGGTCAAGAACGATGCCGGGCTGGAGGCCAGCACCTCGATTCAAATCCGTGTCTCCATCATGCCCACGGCGATCTTCAAGACCCACCCCTTCCGTGGAGAAATGCCGCTGGTTGTCCATTTCGACGCCTCGAGCTCCAAGCCCTCCGAAAGCGAAGGGAGCATCATCTCTTACGATTGGGTTTTTGGAGACGGGAAAACCGGATCGGGACGAACGGTTTCCCACACCTACCGGAACCACGGAGCCTATAAAGCCACTCTGACCATAACGGATGACAAAGGGAGAAAAGCCTCGAATTCCTCACACGCCATTGAGGTTCTCGCCCCTCCGGTGGCGGCATTTACGGCAACCCCGAAAAAGGGTGTCGCTCCGCTATCTGTAACATTTAACGCATCGGAATCGTCCGATCCTGACGGTTGGATCGAAACCTACAAGTGGGACCTCGGCGATGGAAACCACATACTCCACCAGGCGAAAACCCTCAAGCATACCTACACCCGGGGCGGAGAAATAGCCGTCCGCCTGACTGTGATCGACAACGACGGGTTGTATCGATCGACATCACAATCGATCGAGATTCTGTATAACCCCTTCCCGCCAACCAAACTGAGCCTTCAAAAAGCCGTCTTCGAGGGTCTGTATTTTTCCAACCACATCAATATTCTCTCCTGGGAGGGAAACTCCCAGAATGACGGCTTCTTCCATATCGTCAAGCATCGCATTTACAGGAAGAAGAAGGGCGAAAGCGACGCCGCGTTCGTTCTCATCAAGGAAGGCCCGGGCACGGTTTTCAAGTATGAGGACGGCGGATTGGGCAGCGTGAAGAATATGGAAAGCTATGTCTACGGCATCGCCTTCATTGACGAGAGAAACCGGGAGAGCCTGAAGACGCATGTCTCCCATCCCGACACGGCTGCATCCCACACCGAACCGATGCGGATCGATCCCGTCCGGGGCAAAAAAACCGTTCTGCGCTGACCCCCGTCTCATATTTTCCGGTCATTTGACAAAGGATTTCTTTTCCTCTATATATATGCGATGTTTGTTAGGATGTATATTCTGTGAATATTGATCTGTTTTTTTGCGTTAAGATGAGGAGGCTCTCTTGAAGAGAAAAGCGCTGGCTATCATGTTTTCGATTTCCCTGTTCGTTTTCGGAACCCAGTTTTCCATAGCGGCGGGCGGCTCAGAACTCAGGAATCTCGTCATTCAGAAAGAACCGGGACGGTTGGCGGTGACGCTTCAGACGGCTGAGGCGGTCGTCTACGAAAGCTTCACTCTGATGGGACCGAACCGGCTCATTTTCGATCTGCAGAACACGACGTATTTTGCCGTCGAACCTCTTATCGCCGTAAAGCATATGGGCGTGGTCAGCATTCGAACGGCCCAGAACAGACCCGATGTCGTCCGTGTCGTCTTCGATTTCGCCGACGGAATCCCGCCCTATGTCATCGGCGACTCCCCCGAGGGCATCGTCGTGACCTTCCGGGAACCTGACCCTGAACCTGAGCCGGAAACGGTCCGGGGTGTGGTGCCCGTTGCGGCCAAGCCGGTCGAGACGGAGGCGCCGAAACCGGCCCCCGTGAAGCCCAAGGCCGCTCCGGTCCGTAAGGACAAGCCGGCCCCGGCGTTCACGGACGCTCCGGGACGAATGCTCGCCGCCGGACTCCAGGCAGGTCTTTATCTCATGCAGGATTCGGACTTCCAGGAGCTCTACGGGAAGAGCGCCATGTTTTTCGGCGCCGGAGGCTCCTATTTCCTTTTCCTCAACGGTCAGGAAGCCGTGGGCGTCGATCTGGATTTTAAAGTCATCGGCGCCGAGGGCAAAACGTCCTTTCTGGAAGAGGACATCAAGTTGCGTCTCATTCCGTTTTCCCTCTCCGCCGCCTATCTCCGGAAATACGCAAACATCATGCCCTACGTGGCCCTGGGCGCGGATTTCCTGTCCTACCGGGAAACCTACCCCACGGACTTCGCCGTTCCCGAGACTTCCGGAACGACGCTGGGGGTCAATATCGCCCTCGGCACCTATGTCGCCGTTTCGGACAACATTCTTCTCCGGGCTTTTGTGAAATTTCACAGCCTGAGGGCCAAAATCGAAGAGGACCTGACCGTCAACTTCGGGGGCAATGAAATCGGCTTGGGTATCAGCTATCGTTTCAACTATTAGTCTCTCGAGCCCGCCGGCCCATCGCATGATGCAGGCCTTTTTACGATGAAGAGAGTTCTCCTCGTCTACCCCGGCTATATCGTCCGCGAACAGCCGCTGAACATTCTCTACATCTCGGCGGCCGTCAAGGCCGCCGGTCACGACGCGCAGCTCTTCGAGATCACGCCTTACCGCAAGCGACCTCTTTGGGGCGACCCATTCCGAATCATGGTCCGGGCGTTCCGGGAAGCATTTGCATCTTACCGTCCCGACGTTGTCGGCTTTTCCGTGATGTCGGTCAACACCCGGATTTCCTCCGTTCTGGCTCGGGCGGCCAAGGCCGAAAACCCCGACGTGCTTATCGTTTACGGAGGCATCCACCCCACCATCGCTCCCGAGGAGACGATCGCCGAGGATTTTGTGGATGCAATCTGCCGGGGGGAAGGCGACGACACCATGATCGACTTCCTCGAGGCTCTCGATCAGGGGCGGGACTGGTCGGAGATTCCCGGCCTCTGGACAAAACGGGACGGGGCCGTCCGGCGCAATCCCCTGAGGCCGCTGATCCGGGATCTGGACCGGCTGCCCTTCCCCGACCGCGCCGCCCTGCCGCCCTCCAGTCTCAACGCCGAACTCTACGGCGTCAATCTTCTGACCTCGCGGGGCTGCCCCTTTCCCTGTGCCTATTGCCAGAACAAGTTCCTCATGGACCTTTACCGGGGCGAGCCGTCCTTCGTCCGCTACCGGAGCATCGACAACGTCTTCGCCGAAATCGACGCCGTTCTGAGAGAGTTCCGGCCCGGACGACTGTCGTTCTCGGACGAATCGTTCACCCTGAACAAGGCCCATCTCCGGGATTTCTGCGCCGCTTATACCCGGCGCTACAGGCTGCCCTTCCTCTGCCAGACCCGGCCCGACCTCATCGACGAGGAAAAGATCGTCATGCTCAAGGAGGCCGGCTGCGATTTCATCAACATGGCCATCGAATCCGGAAATCCGGACATCCGCAACGGCGTTCTCAAACGCAATATCTCCCAGGATCAAATCCGCACCGCCTATACCCTGGCCCACAGACACGGCATCCGGACGGGAAGCTTCAACATCATCGGGCTGCCGCAAGAGACTCCGGCCTCGGTTTGGGACACCATCAACCTGAACAAGGAACTCCAGCCCGACCGGATCATGTGCACCATTTTCATGCCTTTCCGGGGCACGGAACTCGGCGAGAAATGCCTGGCCGAGGGCTGGCTCGAGCATCCCATCGACGACTCTGAAATTTACTATACTTACGTCTCCATCCGGCACCCCACCATTTCGGGACGAACCCTTTTCGGATATCAGGGCTTCTTCGATTATTATGTCCGCCTGTCCCGAAAGCTCTACCCTCTCGTCCATTTTCTCCGGCTTCTCTACCAGCGGCTGCCTCTGACGACCGACCGGCTTTTTCCCCCGATGCGCCTGCTTCGGGAGGCCGTGATCGACTTCGTCTACCGCATGAAGCGCTTTCTCCCCGGCCGCGGCATCCGCATGAAGACAAGGTAGCGGGGCCGGGGTTGTGCGCGAGCCGAGATTGCCGTGCATGCTTCGTCGGCTTCCGCTCGGGGATGGTCGAGGCGGCCTTGCTCCCGCTCGGGTTTTTAACGCCGTTCCCTCGCCGTCCCGAGAGGCGCCTGCGGAACTCGCACGCCTTATTGAGCCTCTTCCAAACATCCAACACATCCAGCAGCATTTTCGATTGCCGGTTCAAGCTCAGACATCCTCGGCGCCCAAAATCCGGGTTCCCTCTCGGAACGGCGAGGGAAGGCTAAACCCTCCCATGGTCGCTGCGGCCATCCCCGACCACCCCCGCGGAAGCCTCCTTGCTGGAGATAAAAGGTGCGACGAAATCGATGCGGTGAGATCGGCTCGCCCGTAGGGTGAAAACGCCCGATATGGAGAAAAGAAGATGAACCCGGCGTTATGACGCACAGCCCCGGCCTCGGGACTGTGCGCGAGTCGAGATTGCCGTTCCGGCAAGGAAGCGGCTTGTGAAGGCGTAGTGAACCTACGTCGAACAGGCTGCGACGAAGCCGGAATGGTGAGATCGGCTCGCCCGTAGGGTGAAAACGCCCGATATGGAGAAAAGAAGATGAACCCGAGCGTTTTCTCGCACAGCCCCGGGGTTGTGTGGGGGTCGGGATTTGCGCTATACTTGGCAGGTCTTACGCGCCCGGCGGACGGGCGTTTCGGTGACCGGAGGACACTGGCATGAAAATTCCGCCCCTGAAAGTGACGTTTTCCCGCTCCGACCGCAGGGAGATCCTGCGGAGGATCGACGCCGCTCTGGCCAGCGGCTACGTCGTCATGGGCAGGAACGTCGAGGAGCTGGAAAAGGAGTTCGGGTCCCGCTTCGGCGCCAAGCATGCCGTCGCGGTCAGTTCGGGCAGCAGCGCCCTGGAAATCGCCATGAGGCACCTCGAGGTCGGGGGCCGGGACGTCCTGCTTCCGGATCTGACGTTTTTTTCGACCGCCTCCGCCGTTCTCTTCGCCGGCGGCCGCCCCCGTCTGGCCGACATCGACCTCCGGACGTTTTCCGTCAGTGTCAAAACTTTGGAAAAACGCCTGACGCCCCGGACGGCCGGCGTCATCGTCGTTCATATCGGCGGCATCATCACCCCGGAAATCCGGGATATCCGCCGCTGGTGCGACGACCGGGGTCTCTGGCTTGTCGAAGACGCGGCCCACGCCCACGGCAGCGCCTTCGACGGCCTTTCGGCCGGCCGCTTCGGCTTGGCCGGGTGTTTTTCCTTCTTCTCGACAAAAGTCATGACCAGCGGCGAGGGCGGCATGATCGTCACCGACGACGACGCTTTCGCCGACAAAGCCCGGCTCCTCCGCAACCATGGGAAACCCGAACCCTGGGTCAGCTTTCACACCCACCTCGGCTCCAACTGGCGGATGAACGAATTCGCCGCCGCCGCCGGATTGATTCAACTTCGGAATCTGGATAAATTCATCGCCCATCGGGAAAAAATCGCCTCTCGCTACACGCGCCGTTTGGCCGGCCGGCCCGAGCTCGAACCCGTTCTTCCGGTGGGGCCGAGCTCCTGGTACAAGTATATCGTCCTTCTCGACGGCGGCATCAACAAGGCCCGGCTGAAGGCCCGCCTCAAGGAAAGGGGCGTCTCCCTATCCGGAGAGGTCTATGACGTCCCCCTTCACCGGCAGCCCGTCCTGGAACGTTTCGCTCGAAGCCGCTTCCCTGCGGCCGAAGACGCCGCCCGCCGCCATATCTGCCTGCCGCTCTACTATGGCATGACTCGGGCTGAAGCCGACTATGTCGTCGATCAGCTTCTCGAGACCCTACACGAAAAGGAGGTTCGAACGTGAAAATACTCGTCACCGGAGGGTCCGGATTCATCGGCAGCCATTTGGTCCAAAATCTGCTCGATCAGGGATACGAGGTGTCCGTCCTCGATTTGCGACAACCCATCCAGGACGTCGAATGGATCAAAAAGGACATCCGGGAAGATCTCGGCAATGCCTTGCAGAAGTTCGACACGGTCTTTCACCTGGCCGCCCTGGCCAACGCCCGGAAGTCCTCCGAAGACGCCCGGCTGTGTTTCGATATGAACGCCGTGGGTACCCTGAACGTCCTTCAGGCCGCCCTTAAAGGGGACGTCGAACGGGTGTTCGTCGCCTCCAGTTCCTGGGTCTCGGGAGCACAGGAAGGGGATGTCGTCAACGAAAAGAGCCCCTTTAACCTGGAATCCATCAACACCATCTACGGCGCAAGTAAAATCGCCCAGGAGATGCTGGGCTTTTCCTTCTACAGCGAATACCGCGGGCCGAAATACGTCGTCCTGCGCTACGGCATCCCCTACGGCGAACGGATGTGGAAGGGCTTGGTCGTCCGGGCCTTCATGGACATGGCCGAACGGACGGGCATCATCAGCATCATGGGCGACGGCAAGCAGTTCCGCGAGTTTCTTTACGTCGGAGATCTGTGCGACGGGCATGTCCAGGCCCTCAAACCTCTGGCCGAGAATAAGATATACAATCTGACCGGCCAGCGGCCCATCACCATTGAGGAAATCGCCAAGGAAGTCATCAAGCATTTCCCGGCCAAGATCGAATACATCCCCCAGGCCCGGGTCGAACCCAAGATCAAGCGCGTCCACAACTGGCTGGCCGAAAACGAACTCGGCTGGGTTCCGCGCACGTCCCTCGAGGAAGGGATCCGGAAATGCGCCGAATGGTGGAAATCCCTGAGCGAGGCGGAAAAGGCCGAAGACTACTGGTGCTGAACCCCTTTCATGGTTCATGTCATCATCCCGGTTTTCAACAAGCAGGGCGAGCTCGAACGGAACGTCCGGGCCGTCCATGAGTTCCTCGGACGGCGCCTCGAGGAAGTCCACGAAATCATCCTCTGCGACGACGGCAGCCGCGATGCCTCACCGGACATCGCCGCCCGGCTGGCCGCCTCTCTCCCCCGGATTCGGGCTCTCGGATATGCCCGGAACATGGGCCGCGGATATGCCGTCAAATTCGCCGGCCGGACCTGCCGGGGTGAAAATATCCTCTTCATCGATCTCGACTTTCCTGAGACGACGGCGCTCGAAAAGCTTCTGGATATGGTGGCGCGCCTGGAGTCCCGCCCGGTCGTCATCGGCTCCCGGTTTCATGCCCTTTCGAAGACCCGGAGATTCCGCTGGAGGAGGTTCGTAGGCGGGAGTTACCGGCGGCTCGTCCGGATGTTTTTTCCCGGTCTCGGCGTCAGCGATCCGGATACGGGATTCAAGGGATTCCAGCGGCCGGCGTTCGAAGCCATCAACCGGGTCAGCCGGATGAACCGCTGGCCTTGGGACCTCGAAGTGCTGGTCATCGCCCGGGCCCGGGGCCTGGCCGTGACCGAAATCCCCGTCGATTGGATCGAGACCCACGGCCGGCATGCGACATCCGTGAAAATCCTCAGAGACAGCCTGGAAGAACTGGCCGGGATTCTCAAGATCCGTTGGAATCTTTTCCGGGGGATCTACCGGACCTGAAGACGGCGGTTATTGCGCGGGGCGGGGTCGCACCGGCCGGATGGAAAAAAGAAAGGGGTTTTCGGCCGTCGACACGTCCGAGAGCCGGTCGAGTTGAATCGTGATCCGGTAGAGATGGGCTTTTTTCCAGTTGTAAACCGGAGGTGAAGGCAGGGATACCGCCCGAATTTCGTTTTCGACCTTGTCTTCGAAAAAGACGTGGTCGAAGGCCGTCAGAACCACATCATAGGCGCCCGCCTCCGATCCCAGGACAATCTCGAATTCTCCGAACTCCCGCCAGGATGTGAAATAAAACATGTAGGCGCGGTCGGCCTCGCGGAGCAGGAACCGTCCGGGTTCCACCATGCGGCCGGAGCGCGAGAGAGCATAAAAGGTGATTTTATCTCCTGACGGGTAGGCGGCCGGGGCGGGATAGAGCAGCAAGGGACGCGGATAACAAATCAGCCAGAAGAAAAAGACCAGGTTGGCGGCCAGGACAAAGGCGACATGGTGGCCGAACTTGAGCCGGAGGTCGCGTTTCCCGAACAGGACATAGGCTGCGACAAAAAGGATCAGGAGGCCGGGCCAGACGAAATTGGGAGTCCACCGCCATTCTTCCACCTTGATGAAAGAGGGCAGGATGTCCGTCAGATGGAAATGGGTCTGGCTCAGGAGATAGAACAATCCGCCCCCGCGCTCGGCCTGTCCCACCGTCGTCTCCTGATACAGAGTCAGCGGATTTTTCAAGAGCACGAAAGCCAGAATGAAGCCGATCCCGGCGGCGCCGTTGAAAAGATGGCGGAACATCCGGCGGCCGCCGTTGGCGAGAAACGCCCCGATAAGAATCCCCAGGGCCCAGATAACGGGGACCAGAGGTCGGGCCTGGGGGGCATAGCCGGCCCTCTGGGTCATGAAGGCATAGTTCAGGACAAAGGGCCCGCAGAGAAAAAGCAGGAGCCAAAGATCCTTTGTGTTTTTTCGCGCCAGATCGACAAGGCCGAGAAAGGCGAAAAAATAAATCGGGGCATAAAACAGAAGGCCGTCACGCTGATCGAAGAAATACCCGGCCAGGGAATCCAACCTGTAGCGGAGCGGGATATCATGAATAAGGCCGCGAACGAATTCCGCAGACTCCATGGACGTCAGAACCCCGGTGTTGGAAACCGCGGATAAGGAAAAAGATCCGTAAAGGGAATATTGGAAAAAGAAATAGATGGCACCGACCACGGCAAACGGCGCCAGAAAGAGCGCGACGGCACGATAATCTCTCGACCGGCGGGCCAGGAGATTCCAGAAGATATAGAGAACAAAGGTTCCGATAAGCGGGACATACTTGAGGGCATGAAACCAGATCAGCGAGGCCAGCAGGATTCCCGAAGCCAGACTTTGCCACCTGGGGGGGGCCGGGTTGAATCGATAAAACCGGAAGACCGTCAGCAGGATGAGGGCAACGACGATCTCGGGATAAACATGAAGGGAATAAAACAGGACCGGAGCTGAAAACGTGAACACCGCCCAAAGACCCAGGGCGGTTTTTTCCCGCCCCCAGGCCCGACGGGCGAAAAGAAACAGCTGAAGGCCGAGAAGGGCACCGAACAGGCTCATGCCGAAACGGAGGGCAAGAACCAGGCCCGTCTTGCCGAAAAGCGAACCGGCCGCATAAAACGGAATCATGAGAAAGGAGATCCCCGGGGAATGGAAAGAATAGGCGCCTTCCGTTCGGACGCCGGGAGCCAAATGGGGATGGATGAAAGCATAGTCCGGCATGAAGCGTGTGTAATCTCGGTCGGCATAGTTGTTGGTCAGATCGAAATCCCCATCATGGAGCAGGCTGTGAGTGATCAGAAGGAAATGGGGCTCATCCCCGGAAAACAGGGACCCTTCCGAGGTTATGATCAGGGAACCCATATTGATGACGACGAGCGCCGCGATAAAAAGAAGAAGTTTTTTTTTGCCTGACGACAGGGCCGCGACTTTCTCGATCCCGCGCCGTAACGGATTGGGAGTGTCCATGACCCAGGGCCGGACCAACGCGACTTTCAGATACACAAAGGAACCGCCCACGGCCAGAACCAGAAACTGCATCCGCTCGGCGAGATCGTCGGAGCTGATGTAATTGCGCCAGGCGAGAGGCGCGAGGGCCAGAGACAGAAGAGGCAGATAGGTCAGAAAATCACGGGAGAGGACGCGGGGGTAAGCCACAGACAAAACCGTGGAGACGGCTTTGGAAAAGATCGTCCAGGAGACGAGAAGCATCACGAAAACGACCAGGGTGCATCCCAGTATGTCGACGGCGGTGGGAGCGAAGACCCTGTCGAGGATGGTAAAGCCCGGGAGATCCCGCCGGAACAGCATGAAAACACAGCAGAGGAACGCCAGGGGAAGAAAAAGCAGGGTCCGGGGACACCATGTCTTGAGTTTCATTGTCCTGACGTCTCTCCGTGCCCATTCCTCGCAAATCAGGTGTCTGAAGACGGGGCGGGATGCCCGCGCCGCATGCGGCGCGGCTTCTGAAGCGAGCCGGGATTCCGGCTAGCCGGCGTTTTCGGATTCGGGCGAAGAAGCCTCTTCGCCGTCCTCCAGCGGCTTGACCTTGCCCAGGCGCCTCAGTCTTTTTTCTTCCTGTTTTTTCAGGCGTTGCAGTTCTTTGCCTCTCTTGGCTCCCTTATAGTTTCTGTTGGCTCTTCCCAATAATTCGTCCTCCTTCGATTTTTTTGGCTATCATAGCACAATTTCCCTTCGATCGGCACCCCCGGAATCCGTTTTTTACAAGATGAAAAAAAAAGGCGGACTCCCCTTTCGGGGCGTCCGCCCTCAGTTCAATTCCGTTCAGCCGATCGGTTCAGCCGTCAGTAACGGCCGCGTCCGCCGCCGAAACCGCCGCGGTCGCCGCCGCGTCCGCCGCCGAAGCCGCCACCGCGCGGACGGTCGGTCCGGGGACGGGCTTCGTTGACCGTGATGTTCCGGCCCTTCATGTCCTTGCCGTTCAGGGACGAAATGGCCTTGTCGGCCTCGTCCTTGTTCGGCATCTCGACGAAGCCGAAGCCCCGCGAATCGCCGGTGAACTTGTCCTTGATGATGGCCGCGGAGGACACATCGCCGTAGGCCGCGAAAGCTTCGCGGAGTTCCGACTCGGACACGTCTCTGGACAGGTTGCCCACATAGATATTCATACTTTTCTCCCTTCCACCGTGAACGCCGTCGTGGAAGGGAGCCCGTGCTCGGAATTCATTCGCCCTCTTCCTTACCGTATCGCCCGGTGTTTAAACAAGTCTTCGGACCGGATCCGTGAGAAACGTTGTCCCCCGCCGGCCGATCCGTCATATTCATTGCCGATGGCATTATAGCACATCGGAAGATAAAAAAAAACCCGGCAACGTCCTACTCTCCCACCAAGTTGCCCTGGCAGTACCATCGGCACCAGAGAGCTTAACTTCCGAGTTCGGAATGGGATCGGGTGTTTCCCCTCCGTTATGGTTGCCGGGATTATAATCCCGTTTTTCTGAAACATGGCGTTTTTTGTCTTGATAAACTTTATGGTCAAGTCTCACGGGCTATTAGTACTGGTCAGCTTCACGCGTCGCCGCGCTTTCACACCCAGCCTATCAACCTCGTCGTCTTCGAGGGCCCTTCAGCCCTTTCGGGAGGGAGATCTAATCTTGAGGCGCGCTTCCCGCTTATATGCTTTCAGCGGTTATCGCAACCGAACGTAGCTACCCAGCGATGCCCCTGGCGGGACAACTGGTACACTAGAGGTTCGTCCATCCAGGTCCTTTCGTACTATGGACAGCCCCTCTCAAATCTCCTGCGCCTACCGCGGATAGGGACCGAACTGTCTCGCGACGTTCTAAACCCAGCTCACGTACCTCTTTAACCGGCGAACAGCCGGACCCTTGGGACCTGCTTCAGCCCCAGGATGAGATGAGCCGACATCGAGGTGCCAAACAGTCTCGTCGATGTGAGCTCTTGGAGACTATTAGCCTGTTATCCCCGGCGTACCTTTTATCCGTTGAGCGATGGCCCTTCCATACGGGACCACCGGATCACTAAGCCCTGGTTTCCCACCTGTTCGACCCGTCGGTCTCACAGTCAAGCTCCCTTATGCCTTTACACTCTACGGCTGATTTCCAAACAGCCTGAGGGAACCTTAGGGCGCCTCCGTTACATTTTAGGAGGCGACCGCCCCAGTCAAACTACCCACCTAACACTGTCCCTCATCTGGATCACAGATGCAGGTTAGAAGCCCAGAACATTAAGAGTGGTATCTCACCGATGACTCCATCCCTCCCGAAGGAGGAACTTCAAAGTCTCCCACCTATCCTGCGCATAATGAACCGAAATCCAATGCTAGGCTGCAGTTAAGGTGCCGGGGTCTTTCCGTCCAGCGGCAGGTAGCCGGCGTCTTCACCGGCTCCACAATTTCGCCGTGCCCCTCCTTGAGACAGCGCTCCAGTCGTTACGCCTTTCGTGCGGGTCGGAACTTACCCGACAAGGAATTTCGCTACCTTAGGACCGTTATAGTTACGGCCGCCGTTTACCGGGGCTTCGGTTCAAAGCTTCGCTTGCGCTAACCTCTCCCCTTAACCTTCCGGCACCGGGCAGGCGTCAGACCCTATACGTCGTTTTTGTGACTTAGCAGAGTCCTGTGTTTTTATTAAACAGTCGCCAGAGCCATTTCTCTGCGGCCTCCTCGCGCTTCCCGGACGTAGGCCCGGTACAACGCTAATGAGGCACCCCTTTTCCCTAAGTTACGGGGTTAACTTGCCTAGTTCCTAAAAGAGGGATCACACGTGCGCCTTAGAATTCTCTTCTTATCTACCTGTGTCGGTTTACGGTACGGTCACCCGAAACACTCCTTAGAGGATTTTCTCGACAGTAGGGAATCAGCAAGTTCGGAAGCCCGTAGGCGACCTTCCCCGCCGTGCTCAGGGTTATGAGCTCCCGGATTTGCCTAAGAGCTCCCCCTAACTGGCGGCCGCACACATCCAGACGTGCGTATGCTTATCCTCCTGTGTCCCCCCATCGTACAAACGTCTCTCGGGTGGTGCAGGAATATTGACCTGCTCTCCATCGGCTACGCCTTTCGGCCTGGCCTTAGGGACCGACTAACCCTGGGCGGACTGACCTTCCCCAGGAAACCTTAGATTTTCGGCGTTGCGGGTTTCAACCGCAATTTTCGCTACTCATGCCGGCAGGGTCTCTTCCAAAACGTCCACCGGAGCTCGCGCCCCGACTTCACTCGCGTTGGAATGCTCTCCTACCAAAGGCGGAATCCGAAGATCCC
>JAWSUF010000008.1:0-55000 GCA_033549365.1 Acidobacteriota bacterium | reverse complement strand
CCGGCCGGCCGGTGGCACCCGAACGTCTGACCGGACTCGTTTTTCCTTCGGTTTTCCGGGAGACATGGAATAATCTGCATTGGGAAAGCCGCATCGCCTGTCATGTCACCCGCAGCGAAGACCGCGGAGGGTTCATCCTCGCGTTGCATGAGGCCCTGTTCGAGGGCCGCGGCGGAACCGGGGACACCCGGACGAAACGCACCTCGCGGGTCACCGCCGAATTGGCCGTCCGGGCCGGCCGCATTCCCCTCTCCGATCTTCCATTCTTTCTCAACCGGCCGCCCGGCGGCACCGGAGGCGAGGATCCGCTTGAACGCCTTCATGTCACGGTTCTCCCGCCGGCCTCCGGTCCGGCCCGGGCCTTTTTTCTCGAAACCGGGGAGCCCGTCATCCCTTCCTTTCCGGCCGCCCTTCTCGAAAGCGTCTTTAAAGCCCGGATCTTCAGGCCCCAGGATCTCTCTCCGGCCTTTCTCCGGCCGTTTCTGGGACTCGAATCCTCGCCCGAACCCATTCCCGACGGCGTCTACCTCATCCGGGACGACCTGGGTCTCGGCGGCGTGTTCGTCCAGGGCGACCTGGAGAGCATGATCCTGGCCGTCGACGGAGAAGATCAGCTCATCGCCTTCCGTTCGGACGATTCGGAATGGCGGCTCCGTTTCGAACCGGTCGCCGGAAAGACGACTTTTTCAGGGCCCGCCGGTGAGGACGTCTTCGACCTTGTCCCGAGGGGCATGATCATCTGCAACGGAAAAATCGGCGGCCTTTCCGGAGGTTGTCTCGATGCCTCGGGAGGACTCGTTCCGGCGCTCGATGCGACCGTTCCGGCCGTTCGATCGGGCCTCCATCTGACCATCGTCGCCTCGGACGAAATCAGGCTTTCCGGCCACCTCACGCTTTCCGGAGTCGAAATCCGGGACGGCCTCCCTTATTATAAGGAGCCTCCCGGACGTCTCGTCATTTACGCCGCGGGACAGGATTTTCTCAGCGGAGAGGATCGAACGGGAGGGATCGTCCTTGACGCCGAGCCGTCTGAAACCGTCCACATTCATGCCTCGCTCGCCGCGGGAGGAGCCGGGTTTACCATCCGGGGACAGGATCAAAAACTGGAAATCTTCGGCGGACTTCAGGCGGCGGATCTTGCTTCCGGATCGGGCGCCGTGAAAATCGTGCCGGACGAACGGCCTGACGAACCCGGCGGCGATGCGGAAGCATGGCCCCGCTCCGCCGTCCCTCTACTCTCCCTGTCCCGGTTCCGGATTCTTCTCTGGGAGGATCTCGCGCCATGAAGAGAGCCGGTTATTCCCTGATCGAGATCCTGGCCGTTCTCGCGGTTGCGGCGTTTTTCCTGACAACCGCCGCCATATCCCTGAGCGGACTTCAGGATAAAATTCATCTCCACCGGGCGGTCTGGGAGGTCGGATCGCGCCTTAATTACGCCCGGTACAAAGCCCTGGCGGAAGGCTGTCCCATTCGGGTTCGTTTTTCATCCGGAGGATATGCCGTAGAAGTGTACGATCCGGATCGGGAAGTCTGGCGGCCGGACAGGCACGGCGTCCTTGACCGTGTCGCCGTGGCTGCGAACAATACACCGATGTTCCATCCCTCGGGCGCCGTGTCCCACATGGCGACGATCCGTCTGGAGAACGGACGGGGACGTTACCGCATCACCGTGGCCATTACCGGACGGATCAAGGTCGCCGTATTGTAAAGGCGGAAAAAGGCTGATAATATCATGGCGAGTCGACAACATGAAAGGCGCAATCCAAACCGCGAACAGGCCGAGGACTCAAGATCCCTCTTTGCCCGGGAACGCAACCCATTTCAACAAAATCGCCAAAAAATATGAGAAGGCATTTGACAACTGGGAGGCGGTCCATCGCCAATTCAAGGAGTACGTCAGCCCGCTGATAGAAGGACGGAAGATTTTAGATGTCGGCAACGGCGGATACTTTCACTATGATATCCATGACGCCGCGCAGGTTCAGGTTTTGGATATCTCCCCGGTGATGCTCGAACGGATTCAAGTCCCCAACATCATCAAAATCGTCGGCGACGCCCGAGACCTGTCCCCCATTGACGATCACTCTGTCGATATCATCCTCTATTCTCTTTGTATCCATCACATCCAAGGTAGAAATCTGAAAGAATCCAAAATGTTCCTCGATCAAATCATTTCCGCGGCCAAACAGAAGCTCACACCCGGCGGCCGTCTTCTGGTGGTCGAACCCTGTTTTTCGGGCTTCGTGTTTGTTCTCGAATCCCTGCTTTTCCCTTTGATCCGGAGGGTTCTTGCACTCAGAGACATTCCCATGATCTTTTTCTTCTCACCCTCGCACCTGCGCAAAACTATCGAGGCCCATTTTCGAAATGTGACCATGACCGAGTTCACTTATGAGGGGTGGGTTGATCCCTTGGGCGGCTCTTTCCCGGGATTAATCAAAATCCCAGCCTTTCTTAGTCCGGGACAAATCATTATGTTTGATGCCACAGCAACATAATGATGAAAAGCCCTCATCCCGCTTCGAGATTGAATTCCGCGAAATCGAACCAGAATCCCGAACCGGACACCGAATCCAGTTCGGCCTGAACGATGGCTTTGTGGCCCTCTTCGATCTGGACAAAACGCTCGAAGAGATCGCGTCCCTCGGCGGGGAGTTCGGCGACCATTCTTTTATAGAAATCGCTCGTTTCCACTTCCACCTGGAGAGCCCGCTTGAGGAGCTGGATTTCGTTTTCCCTGGATTGAACGGCGACCTTGGTCTTCAGGTTCTTGATTCCCTCGGCGATGGCCGCCCGGGACGGCACGACACTCTCCACGGGCCCCGGCGTGACGCGTCCCGTGCTCTCCCATTCCCTGCGCTTGGATTCGAGATAGGCGACGTGCTGCTTTTCCTCTTCGGCCAGGGTTTTGAAGACCTTCCGTCCCGTGGGGTCCTGAGACGCGGTCATGGCTTCCTCATAGACACCGACAACCCGGTTTTCGTATTGGAGCGCCGTCCGGATGGCTTCATCAATGGTCATGGTGTTCTCCTTTTCCGAAATCTCCCATTACTTTACCATGTTTTCCGCCATCTCCAAATCCCGGCGGCGGCGGAAATTTTCTTTTGAATTTTTTCTCGGGCTGTGGTCTACTACATGGCGGACCGCTCGCCATTGCGGGCCAAAGGAGACATCATGAAAAAATCGGCTCTGGCTGTTTTCGTCATCGCCGCGGTCATCTCGAGCTGCGGCGCCAAGTCGGAAGACGTCCGCCTCGTCAAGGGGACGCCGGCCTACGATCTGGCCAAGGATCTGGCCGCCCTGGTTCCCGCTCTCGATCCCGAAAAGGACACCGTCCTCGTCACGGCCGAAAAGTTCACCGTGACGGCCGGGGAAGTCGTTCAGTCCTTCTTCGACCAGGCCGGGGAACGGGCTCAGCAGCTCAAAAGCATCGACGCCGAACGGCTCAAAACCATTGTGTTTCAGAACGCCGTCCAAATCGGGGAGAGAAAGCTCCTTCTCGAAGCCGCGGGCGCCGCGTCCGCTACCGTGACCGACGAGGAGTTCTCCGAATCCCTGTCCCGCCAATATGACCAGGCCGGCGGCGAGGAGTCCTTTCTCCAAATGCTGACGTCGAACGGCCTCAACGTCGAGACGATCAAGAAAACGATGCGGGAAAACATGGTCATCCAAAAATATCTCGAGACCGTCGTCGAGGCCGAAAGCACGGTCGAAGAGGCGGAAATCCTCGAGGCCTACAACGCGGACATGACGGCATCCGTCCGCCACATCCTGCTTCTGACTCAGGGCAAGAGCGACGAGGACAAGGCCGAAGCCCTCAAGAACATGGAGGGCATCCTGGAAAGGGCCCGCGCCGGCGAGGACTTCGCCGCGCTGGCCGCCGAGTTCTCGGAAGATCCCGGATCGAAAGATAACGGCGGCCTCTACGAAAATTTCGGCCGCGGCCGGATGGTCAAACCGTTCGAGGACGCCGCCTTTTCCGTCCCCGTGGGCGGGATCAGCGATATCGTCGAGACGACCTACGGTTACCACATTCTGAAGGTCGAAGGCCGCGAAAAAGAAACCCGGCCTTTCGACGAGATCCGGGACGAGCTCGAAGATCAAATCCGGCAGAGAAAAGAGCAGGCCGCTTTCGACGCGCTCATCCAGCATCTCAAGGATGAGGCCGGGTTCACGACAAAAACCCTCGACCGGCCCTGAGGCAACACAAAAAGGGCCGGCTTAGTCGCGGGAGAAAACGACGCGGCCGTCAACGATCGTGTGCGTCACCTCGGCTTTGAGGATGTCCGCCGCGGGGATTTCGAGCAGGTTCCGGTCGAACACGGTGACATCGGCGTATTTCCCGGCCTTGATCGATCCCCGGACATCATCCTCGAATGTGGCATAGGCGTTGTTGATGGTATAGGCCCGGAGGGCTTCCTCCACCGTGATTCTCTGCTCGGGGAACCAACCGCCTTCGGGCGCTCCGGTGAGCGTCTGCCGCGTCACGGCGGCATAGATCAGATACTTGGGGTGCACGTGGTAGAGGGCCGCGCTCGTTCCGGGCCAGTCCGAACCGAAACTCAGGACGGCGCCGTTGTCGATAAGCGACCGGAAGGCATAGGCGCCCTTGCAGCGCTCATGGCCGATCCTCTCCTCCATCCAGCGCATGTCATCCGAGATGTGGTAGGGATTGACCTCGGCAATCACGCCGAGTTCCTTGAAGCGGGGAAAATCCTGCGGCCGGATGACCTGGGCGTGAATGACGCGGAATCCCGTGAGATCGATCCCCTCGTCCTTCAACCGCTCGTAGAAATCCAGCATTTCGGCCACGCCCCGGTCGCCGATGGCGTGGACGTTGGGGACGAAACCGGCGTCCAGACCGGCCTTGACCAGCCCGTACATTTTTTCCATGTTGCCGGCGCGGAGCTGGGGATCGTCCGAAGTGTGCGGGCGCCAGTGGCCGAAGTTGTCGGGCTGGTCGTCATAGGGCTCGAAAAACAGCGCGCCGTGCGTCCCCATGATGCCGTCGATATAGCCCTTGAGCGCGCCGTAGCGGAGCATGGAACTCGGTTGGCGGGTTTTGGGGTGAAGGCCCATGGTGAAGCCCTCGGCGCCCAAGGCGGCTCCGCGGGACAGATCCGGCCGCAGCCAGACCCGGACCGTGAGTTCGCCGTTGTCTTCCAGTTCGATGAAACGTTCGGTCTGGTCCGGCGTCGCGATGTCGTGGATCTCGACGATGCCCGCCTCGCGGAGGGCCTGGAGCGCCGCCCGGTTTTCCTCGAGCAGGCGGGCCTTGGATTTCGGAGCCCGCGCCTTGGTCACGCGGTCGAAGGCCGGAGAGGGCCGGAAAATGACGCCCGTCGGCTTGCCGTCGGGTCCGATCTCCATGCCGGCCGGGCGGGCGTTTTCGAGACCGGCCGCGGCCAGGGCGGCGCTGTTGGCCAGCCATTCCTTGTAATCGAAGCGGCAGAGAAAAGCGGGCTTGTCGGGTGTGAGGTCGTCTATCATGCGGCGGTGGGGACGCCAGGGTTCCCGCCGGTCAGCGGCGTCCGCGCCCGTGTCGCCGAGAGCCCATTGCTCGTAGGCGCCCCAGAGGCCGCCGGTGATCCATTCTCCCGCGTCCAGAGAGCGGGCCACGCGACCAATTTCCGCCCGGAGGCCGTCTTCGTCGGCGACCGTCATGAGATTGGCGTCGTTGATCAGGGCGCCGGCGTTATTGAAGTGGACGTGGCCGTCGATGATGCCCGGGACGGCCCAGCCTCCCTTGAGATCGAGGATCTCCGTTTCTGGACCGGAATAGCGCTTCGCTTCGCGATCGCTCTGCAGAACGGCCAGAATCAATCCGTTTTTGATCGCCAGGCCGGCACCCCGCGGAATATCGGACTCGGCCGTCCAGACGTCTCCGTTGATCAGCACGAGGTCGGCAGTCTCGGCCCGCTTGCAGGCGCCCGAGGCAAAGACAAGAGCCAAACCGATGAATCCCAGAATGACAATACCGGCGTTTTTATGGATGGACATCCGCTCCCTCCCGATCAGGATTTCACTGTCAGATTATAGATCCCGCCCGCTCAACCTGTCAACTTTCTATCCTGCTTTGGCTGCTGGATTTATCTGATAATAAACAATTTAGATTTTTTTCGGCCGAAAAAACGGCCTTTTAGGCTCTAATTCGAGTATTATCAATAACTTCCAGCAGCCAAAGCAGAATGGGTTGCGATCCCGCTTAAATGTTTTATAAAATAGAGAAAGATCCGCTCTGACAAGGAGGCCCTCCATGAAAAGACACATCCTGACCGTCGCCCTCGTCATTCTCTGCGCCTTTGCGCTCTCCGCACAGGAGCCCTACAAGATGCCGCCCCAGGATGTCGTCGACATCCTCGAAGCCCCTCCCCCGGCCCGCGTCTCGCTGAGTCCGGCCGGAGACCGCATGCTCCTCATCGAATACGAAACCATGCCCGGACTCGCCGATCTGGCCCGGCCTATCCTCCAACTGGCCGGCATGCGCATCACGCCCCACAACAACAGCCGCCAGACCCTGACCTTCAACACGGCCATGACCGTCAAAACCATCAGGGACGGATCGGTTCGCAAGATCGAGATCACCTCCGGAGCCCGCTTCGGCGTGCCGTCCTGGTCCCCGGACGGAAAGCGGATCGCCTTCGCCGTCTATACGGATTCCGGCGCCGAGCTCTGGACAGCCGACGTCGCGACGGGCATCGCCAAACGACTGACCGGCCCGGTCCTCAACATGGTCCTCAGCCCGGGCCTCTCCTGGATGCCCGGCGGCGCTTCGCTCCTCGTCGGTCTCATCCCCGAAAACCGCGGTCCGGCCCCCGTTCCCCCGGCCGTCCCCGACGGCCCCAACATCCAGGAGTCCAAGAAAGGCGTTTTGGCCAAGGCGGCCACCTTCCAGGACCTCCTGAGAACGCCCTTCGACGAGATTCTCTTCGACTATTACGCGACATCTCAACTGGCCGCCGTCGACGTTTCAACCGGAGATATCCGGCCCATCAGCGAACCCGGCATTTTCCCCTCGGCCGATCCCTCGCCCGACGGAAAATATCTTCTCCTTTATCGCGTCAAAAAACCCTATTCCCGAAGTCTGCCCTGGTCGGGTTTCGCCCGTTCCTACGATATCTGGGACACCACGGGCCGCATCGTCAAGATCATCGCCGATTTGCCACCGGCCGAAAATGTTCCCATTAACGGCGTCCCCACCGGGCCGCGCGCCGTATCCTGGCGTCCGCTGAAACCCGCCTCCGTTTATTGGACGGAAGCTCTCGATGACGGGGATCTGGAAAAGGACGTCCCCCACCGCGACAGAGTCATGGTCCTCGACGCTCCGTTTGAAGCCGGTCTCCGCGAAGTCATCCGGCTCAGCCAGCGCTATGCGGGAATCACATGGCTGCAGACCCCCGGCCGGTGCCTCGTCACGGAAATGGAATGGCGCAAAAGCTGGAGGACGACCTGGCTTGCCGACATCGACACCCCCGGCGCCGAGCCCCGAAAACTCTTCGACCTCAATTTCCGCGACGCCTACAACAACCCGGGTTTCCCGGTCACGACGACCACCCCGGCCGGCATGCGGGTCGTTCTCGAAGACAAAGGCTGGATCTATCTGGACGGACAGGGCGCCTCTCCCAAGGGCGATTTCCCCTTTCTTGACGGAATGAACCTGAAAACCGGGGAAAAGAAACGGCTGTTTCAATCGGCGGACGGCACCTACCAGTCCTTCGTCGGTTTCCATGGCGGCGACCGCAACTCGATTCTGATCACCCACGAAACTCCGACCGAACCTCCGAATCATTATCTTCTGGATCTGAAGTCCAAAAAGAAACGCGCCCTGACGCAATTCCAGGATCCCGCACCCCAGCTCACCGGCATCAAGAAACAACTTGTCAAATACCAGCGGGAAGACGGCCTCGAACTCTCCGGGACGCTCTACCTGCCGCCCGACTACAAAGAGGGCGAACGCCGTCCGGCCGTCGTCTGGGCCTATCCCCTGGAATACACATCGGCCGACACGGCCGGCCAGGTCCGGGGCTCCCCCAACCGGTTCACGTATTTCCGGGGCACCTCCCAGCTCTTCTTCGTCACCCAGGGCTATGTCGTCCTCGACAACGCCCAGATGCCCCTCGTCGGCGACCCGAAAACCGTGAACGACACCTTTGTGCCGCAGCTTGTCATGAACGCCAAGGCGGCGGTCGATGTTCTGGACAAACTGGGCGTCGCCGATCCCAAGCGGGTGGGAGTCGGAGGCCACAGCTACGGGGCCTTCATGACGGCCAACCTCCTGGCCCACAGCGATGTCTTTGCGGCCGGAATTGCCCGCAGCGGCGCCTACAACCGCACCCTGACGCCGTTCGGCTTTCAGAGCGAGCGGCGGACGTTCTGGGAAGCCCCCGAAACCTATCTCAACATGTCGCCGTTCATGCACGCACCCAAGATCAACGAACCGATCCTTCTTATCCACGGGGAAGTCGACAACAACTCCGGGACGTTCCCCATTCAGTCGGAGCGGCTTTTCCAGGCCCTGAAGGGCTTCGGGGCGGAGACGCGTCTGGTCATGCTCCCCTATGAAAGCCACGGCTATGCAGCCAGGGAATCCGTCTTCCATGTCCTCGCGGAAATGTTCGATTGGTTCGACACCCACGTGAAAAACAGGCGATGAAAACGGTCTTTTCCACAACTCTTGTGAATATCCCTGTGGAAATGCGGCCGTCCGCGCGAGCTATCTATTTGGAAGACGTAGGGGTTGTGGTAGTTTGCACATTATTTGTGCAACCGGGAGATCCGGTTGGAAGAATCTGACGACAAGGAGGACGCCATGAAACACAGCGTCCGGCGACGTTTTATCGGAACGGCGGTTCTGGTCGCGGCGGTTCTCTGGGCAGCCGGCGGGGCGGCCACGCCTCAGCGGATCGACGTGACCGTCAGAGAGGTCGAACCTTTCTCTTATGTCTGCATGCCCGTCCGCGGCGACTATGCGGCGATTTCCGATGCCATGGAGGAACTGATCCTGAACATGCAGACCCAGAGCGTTTTTCCCCGAGGCCCCCTGATCGCCGTCTTCTACAATGTCCCCGAGGAAACGACCATCGATGCCCTCGAGTGGGAAGTCGGGTTCCCGGTCACGGAACAGGCCTTCGTCCAGCTTCCACTCGTCAGGAAAGAGTGGATTTTCACGACCGTGGCCGCGGGCGTTCATGTCGGGCCCCTCGACGGGACGGGAAAGACCGTCGCCGCCATGCTCGATTGGATCGAGGACAACGGCTATGTCCAGAACGGGCCCATCCTCCAGCAGTATATGGAGGAGGGCGATCCGATCCGCATGGAAAGCACGGGATTCCGGGCGGAAATCTGGATTCCATGCCGGAAATAACCCTTACCTGAAAGTGATCGTGAAGACCGTCCCCCGGGAACGGTCCACGGCGGCGGTGCCGTCCAGTTGGCTGACCAGGTCGGAGACGATTTGAAGGCCGATCGTGGCCGGCCGCCGGATGTCGATTTCGGGCGGCAATCCCACGCCGTCGTCGCCGATGACGAGGCGCCGGCAGCCGTCCGCATTCCGGCTCAGGGAAAGCCGAATCGAGCCGCCGTTCCCGTTGGGAAACGCATGCTTCAGGGAATTGGTGACGATTTCGTTGACGATCAGTCCGCAGGGGATGGCCTGTTGGATGTCGAGATCCGCATCTTCCATGTCGACGGTTCCGGATATTCCGGAGGCCGCAGCCTCCGTCAGCGATAAAAGCCGATCGACCAATTCCCGGGAATACTCGCTGAAATCGATCCTGGACAGGTTTCCGGACCGGTACAACTTGTCGTGGATCAGGGCCATCGAGCGGATGCGTTGCTGGCTGGCCTGAAACACGTCCTGAAGCGCCTTGTCGGGAATTCTCCAGGACTGAAGCCGCAGGAGGCTCGATATGACCTGCATGTTGTTCTTGACCCGATGGTGGATTTCTCTCATCATAACGTCTTTTTCCTGAAGAGCTCTTCGGAGTTCCGCGTGCATGGAAAAGAGCTTGAAGGCCGTGTCCAGAACGGACGGCAGGGCGGGATCGCCGGCTCCCTTCTGCAAGCATCCGTAATGGGGAACGGTTGAGACGGTTTTCCAATCCTTCGGATCGCAGCGCGCCGATCGAAAAATGATGGGGACGGATCGGACGGCCAGGATATCCCGGACCGCCCGGATCGCCGCCTCCTCGCCTTCGCCGTCCAGGTCCATGACGACGAGATCGATCTCCCCGTCGTGATTGAATTGCCTGACGGCCCGCCGCAGGCCGGATACGGCGATCACGCGGTAACCGAAAGGCTGCAGTCTTTCCGCCAGCTTTAGAGCCTGATCCCCGTCGCTTTCAACGAGAAAAACACAGCGCTGCGCCTGACGTGTCATAACTCCCATATCAACCCGAAACATATGATATTCGGGGCGGGTTCCGATGTCAAGTGTTTCCGGCGTCGATTTGACTCGCCGCCGGGAATCGGGTATACCGGAGAAAACACGCGAGGAGACACAGATGCTGGAAAAAACACTGGGCATCATCAAGCCCGACGCAGTGAGGAAAAAGGTGGTCGGCCGGATTCTCCAGAGAATCGAGGACGAAGGGTTCCGGATTGCCGGCATGAGACTCGTCCGCCTGACCAAAGAGGAAGCCGAAGAGTTCTATGCCGTCCACAAGGACAAGCCGTTTTTCGGAAGCGTAACGGACTTCATGTCCTCCGGGGACGTCGTCGTCCTCCTGCTGGAAAAAGAGAATGCCATCGCCGACTGGCGGAAGATCATGGGGGCGACCGATCCGGCCCTTGCGGAGCCGGGAACCCTGCGTCGGGAATTCGGGTTTTCCATCGAGAGAAACGCCGTTCATGGATCGGACAGCCGCACGACCGCCGAATTCGAGACCGGCTACTTTTTTATTTAGCCCGGGAACGCTTGACATTAAAACAAGTGTGGCATAAATTGCAGTCAATGCCTTGGATGAGATTCTGTTTCTGTGGAGGTCTCTGTCCGGGGCGATTTCAAGTCCTTTAAGGAGGCCGTCATGAGGAACAAAACCATCGTCAAAGCCGTGGCCCTTTTCGTCTGTCTGGCGTTCATCGGGCTGTCGGTTCCCGGGCTTCTCGCCGCGGACAAGAAAGCCGCCAAGATCGATGCCCGGTCATTCCTTCAGAAGCCGTTCATGATGCTGGCTTCGATTTTTCCGGGCCTGATCCCGATCTTCGACATCAACCCGGATAAAACCCAGGCGCCTTCCGACAATTTCGGAAAGGGAGCCATCGTCAAGCCGACCGGCGAAATCAGACCCGGCAAACCGAGCGGAGAGGATTGATCCCGAATTTCCAGACATCACTTACAGGCCGTTTCAAACCAAACCGAAGGCTGGATTTCCACAGCCATCGGTTTCTAAAATTCACAGATCCCGCATACTTTCTGTGTGTCATGCGTTATAATACAGGCTTTAGACCTGTATAAAATGCCGAAACCACGTTTTCAACAAGCGGCTGTTCTCATTTACCTGGCCTGGTTGTTTCCGTTCACTGCCGTGGCCGCCGCGCCGCGGCCGGATAATTCCGACTCCGGCCTTCTCTCCCGGGTTCAACATGCGGAATCCATGAAATCCGGGGGTTTCTATCAGGAGGCCATTTCCGCCTTCAAAGAAGTCATTGAGCTCGCCCGCCGCCCCGGGAATAAGGATGTCGCCTGGAGCGCCCGCTTCTCTCTTGGTTTTCTCTACTGGAACATCGGCCAAATCGATGACTCCGAGACGCTCTTTCAGGCGGCCTTTGAAGCGGCGGCGGATTCCATGCGATCCGATGCCTTCGAGATATCCCGCGACGCCCTGATGACAGTCCGGACTTACCAGCAAGCCCGAACCGATTACAACCGGGATGATTTGGCTGCGGCCCGGACAGGTTTCAAGGAAGGCATTCGCATGGCCGAAGCCCTGAATTTCCCCGAATTCCAGGTCAAGTTTCTCCGGCAGCTCGGCATGGTGTCCTGGGCCGAAAGCCGATATCCCGAATTCCATGATTTGAACCAACGGGCTCTCGCCGTCGCCAGGGCGCTCAATCACAACCTGGAGATCAGCCGATGCCTCAACAACATCGGTCTCTATTTCTGGAAGATCGACGAATACGAACAAGCGCTGGCCGCCTACGAAGAGTCGCTTCGCCTGGCCCAGGATACATCGAACATGCGGACCGAAGCCGACGGCCTTCACAACATCAGCATGATATACATCGAATTGGGCTATTTCGACAGGGCCATCGATTACGCGACGCGGTCCCTGGAACTGGAGATCGCCCTGGGCAATACCGGCAACCTGGCCATCGAATACAGCAATATCGGAACCATATACAGGCGGCTCTCGCAATGGACCGAAAACCCCGACGATTCCGATAAAGCGCTGGCTTACTTCGCGAAGGGGCTGGACTTCGCCAGGGCTTCCGGATCCCAAATCCAGGAAACCATTCTCCTCAACAATATCGCGACAGTGCTCTCCGACCTGAAGAAATTCGGCGAGGCCAAAGCCCGCCTTCTCGAGGCTCTGGCCATTGCCGAAGAGCTCCGGGATAGGGAGAATCTGGGGACAATCCACACCAACCTGGGCATCGTTCACTATCACCTCGGTCGCCTGGAGGAGTCCACGCGCTTCTACCAGAAGGCCATCGACATCGCTCTCGAATTTCAGTCCGGGAAAATCCTCTGGGAGGCTTACCTTGAGCTGGGCAACGCTCTGGCCGGACAAGACAAATTCGAGGAGGCCGCCGAAAACTACCGCCGCTCAATCGCCGTCATCGAGGATATCCGCTCGTCTATCAACATCGAGGAACATAAAGCCGGGTTCATCGGCACGGACAAGAGACTCGACGCCTATCACCGCCTCATCGCCCTGCTGGCCCGCCTTCACAACACCCATCCGAACGGAACCCACGCCGGCGAAGCTTTCCAGATCCTGGAAAGGGCAAAAGCACGGGCTTTTCTCGACAGCCTGGAAGTCTCCGACGTGACCCTCAGCCACGGGCCCAGCATTCAGCAGGCCAACCGCGAGAAGGAGCTGGCCCGGGAGATCTCAGCCGTCTACACGGCGATGTTGGCACCTGAACTATCCTGGGAGCACAGCCAACAGCTCATCAACCGCCTGGATGAACTCGAGGACGATCTCAAGGCCTTAATGCGGGAAATTCGGGAGCAAAACCCGGCCTATGCCGACCTCAAGTATCCCAAGACCCTGACGATCAAGGAGGCCCGAAGATTTCTGCCTCGCCGGAACACCGTCTACCTGTCCTTTTCCATCGGGCGGGAGGAATCCTGGGCCTTCGCCCTCGGCCCGTCCTCCCTGAAAATCTATCCCCTGCCGTCACGCCAGGTCCTCCAGAATCTCGTCTTTGAGCATCGGAAAGCCGTTTCCGACAGGGATAACCGGGATTTTTCAGCCGGCGCCCGATTGTACCGGGAGCTTGTCGAACCCGGTCTCCCGGCCGGAGTCGCGAACATCGTCGTCGTCCCTGACGATGTGCTTCACCTCCTGCCCTTCGAAACCCTGCGGACGGGCGACAATCCAGAGGCCTGGCTGATCGAAAAAGCCGCCGTTTCCTACGTTCCGTCTCTCTCCGTCCTCCACCAAATTCGGGAACGCCGGCGGGCGAACAGCCGCTTCAACAAGGACCTCCTGGCCGTCGGCGACCCGGATTACGGGGAAAACTCCGAAGTCGAAGACTCCGATATCCTCGATGACGCCAGAGCCATCCTGCCCTTCCCTTCCTCCTTCGCCCGCCTGCGCTACAGCCGCCGGGAAACGGAGCGGATTTCGGCCCTGTTCAGGCCGGACCGAACGGACACCGTCCTGGGCCCGGACGCCACGGAAAGCGCCGTCAAATCCGCCCCCCTCTCCGAATACCGGATCATCCATTTCGCCGCCCACGGCGTCATCGACGACAAGAAGCCGGGCCGCTCCTCCATCATTCTGACCATCAACGACGACGCCTCTGAAGACGGATTTCTTCAAATGCGGGAGATCTTCAACCTGAGAATGAACGCCGAGCTGGTCGTTCTTTCGGCCTGCAAGACCGGTCTGGGCCGATTCATCCGGGGCGAAGGCATCGAGGGACTGGCCCGGGCCTTTTTCTATTCCGGCGCATCTTCCGTGGTCATGAGTCTCTGGGCGGTCAACGACGAAGCGACCTCTCTGCTCATGGAGCGTTTTTACCTCCACCTCCGGTCGTCGCGCACCCTGGCCGGTGCCTTGAGAACGGCCAAACTGGAGATGATCCGGTCCGAGACCGCCAATCATCCCTACTACTGGGCGGGATTCATCCTCACCGGCAAATCCGACACCACGCCTTTTGCAAACCCCTGGCGCCTCTCCGCCGTCATCCTGGTTTCTCTTCTCGCAGGCGTTATTGCACTCGTCGTCCTGGGAAAACGCGCCCGACGGCACACACTCCGGACCGTACCGCATCGCCCCTCCGCCCCCCACACATGAACGTCCCTCTGAGACCTCTCCGCATCGGCCGGATTCTGATCGACTTCCCCGTCATCCTGGCATCTTTGGCCGGATACAGCGATCTCGCCTATCGGACGATCTGTCGATCCTGTTCCGCACCCTACGCCGCGACCGAGGCCCTCCTCGACCGCTTCCTCATCGCCGACGGCAAACTGCGCCGCAGAAACCTGATGACGGATGCCGGCGACCGGCCCGTCGCCGCACAACTCATGGGCATCGATCCCGAAGTCATGGCCGCCGCGGCGGCCGTTGTAACCGACACCGGGTTCGACGTCGTCGACCTCAACTTCGCCTGCCCCGTGCGCAAGGTGACGGGCCGGGGTCGCGGCGGTGCCTTCATGAACCGCCCGGAGCAGGCCTTGGCCGTCATCCGCGAGGTCGTTCGGGCCGTCCCGAAAAACCCCGTGACGGTCAAGCTGCGCCGTTCCTTCCTCGAGGACGACACCGAGTCCTCCGCCTTCTGGACAATCGCCCGGGGTGCCTTCGACGCCGGCGTCGCGGCCGTCTGTGTTCACGCCCGGTCGGTCGAAGCCAAGTATCGCGGCCGGGCCGACTGGAGCTTTCTGGCCCGTGTCAAAAGCGCATTTCCCGACGGCACTGTGATCGGCTCGGGAGACGTCCATACGGCGGCCGACGCCCTGGACATGATCCGGCAAACAGGTGTCGACGGCGTCGCCTGCGCCCGTGGTTCGATTGGCAATCCCTGGATCTTCCGCCAGGCCCGGGACCTTGCGGCCGGGTTTGAGCCCCACACGCCCTCCCTCACCGAACAGCGCACCCTCATCGAGCGCCATTATGCCCTTCTGATCGACCACTACGGCCCGGAGTTCGCTCTGCGCCGCATCCGCAATCTCGGCATCCGCTATTCCCGGCTCCATCCCGATTCGGTCCGGCTTCGGGATGCCGTGATCGCCGTCCGGACGGAGTCCGACCGCTTGCGGGTGATGGAGACGTTTTACGGCGTTTGAAGGCGGCGCGGCGTCAGCGGGTCATCCAGGATTGATCCCGGATGGTCAGCGCGGCCACCGGGACGATCCACCACAGCATGAAAGCCGTCATCAGGGCATAGGGAATCCCGTAAAGAAAGGCGACGCTCCTCTGCGTCCTCAGGTAATAGAGCGACAGGAGGAAGGCGGCGACGACCAGGAAGGCCATATGCCGGACGATGAACAGAGGGCTGATATAGAACGAATAGACAATGAGCGCCAGCGAGAAAAGATGGAAGGGATGGAGAATATTGAGAAAGATGAAGTCGAGAACAGGCAGAACGCGGTTCTTTTTCCGGTAAGGAAGGAACATGAAGCGGGCGAAAACCACGGATTCCCGGAGGTAGCTTCTCGTCCAGCGCAGATACATCCGGTTCATTTCGCCGACCCGGGTCGGAACCCGGGTATAGACCAGGGCGTTCGACTGATAGCGAACCATATGGCCGGACCTCAGGACCAGCGTCGTCAGGGCCCGGTCTTCGCCGTGGCGGCAGGGGGCATTGAGGAAGCGCTGATTGAGCCACTCGTGGATAAAGGACATGAGGAGCGTCCGGCGGTAGGCCGTGAGCGCTCCGGGACAGCAGAAGACGGCGCCGTAGACGCTCTGATAGGCACGCCCGAAATCGAAGGAGATCGCATAGCGGATGGCCAGCATCCGGGTCAGAAGATTTTCCTTTTCGTTGAGCACGGCCACCCGCCCGGCCACGCAGCCGGTCTCGGGCTCTCGGATGAGAGGCAGAACGATGTTGCGGAGAGCGCTCCGGCCGATCTTGCTGTCCGTATCCATGGTGAGCACGATCCCGCCCGTTGACTTCTTGAGACCGGAATAAAAGGCCTTGCGCTTGCCGAGATTCTTTTTGAAATCAATGACGGTCAACCGCTTCCCGTATTTCTCCCGGGCCCGCAGCATGTGGCTCAGGGTGCCGTCGGTCGAGCCGTCGTTGATGCAGACGACTTCGATTTTGCCGGCCGGGTAGTCGGATTCGAAGATCGAATCGATGGATCGCGAGATGAGTTTCTCCTCGTTGAGGGCCGGCATGATGACGGACACCGTGGGCCAGTCGATCTTTTCGCCGGGCGCCGCGGTCATGGGCCGATAACGCACCCAGATGATCGTCCGGAAGATGATTCCCGAAAAAATGATCAGGGCCGAAACGATGAGAGGATAGGTGGCCAGGCGGAGAAGTGTCGTGGACCGGAGGAACTCGGCCCAAAACTGAAAGATTTCGATTTTGACGGCCATGAAGATGATCCCAGCGCTGGCCAGCAGAATGAGAAAGACGGCCAGGGGATCGCTTGTGACCTTGAGGAAAGGCAGATCGATGGTCAGCTTTTTCCGGGACCGCGATAAAGACGCCTCCCCGGTATACTCATTCAAAGAATCGACTCCTGCCTGTTTCATGATGTGAACCGATGATCCCGATTTTTTTGAACTTCTTTTTTCCTGCGGGGATTAAGTTTATTAAACCCGGCTCTCGATGTCAACACCCCCCGCTGAACCCCTCCGCTTTGGCTGCCGGAAGTTACCTCAGCGAGGCTTTGCTGAAAATATGATCCGGGATATCCTGGTCGAACTTGATGTCGGTCATCCGAAACTCGGTGCCGTCGCCCTGTTTCAGCATATCCTTGAAAAGCACGACGGTCGGAAACCAGCGCCCCTCGATCTTTTTGACCTCGGAGAATTCCGTGCGTTTCAGCAATTGTCCGCTCTTGGCGAAAAGCTCCTCCCGCAAAGGCGCATAGCGCTCGGCGTCGATCCAGATCCGGCGCACGTCATAGGCGACATCGGCGACTCGGGCCTTGAGGTGCAGCACATGGGCCGCGCGGCCATCGACGGTTTCCTCTCCGACAAGTTCGGCGTCATAGACGTCGGTGAGCTTGCGGTCCTCCATCATGTCTTCGTATGAAAGATCAGAGCCCATGACGGACTGGCGGAGCATATGGCCGGAGATCTGGATGATGCGATCGGTGGACGGTGAGTAGATCCAGAGCCGGTCCTCCAGCTTCAGCATCTTGGTTCCGGCCTCGCGGGGAGGCGAGAGATACTCGGTGAACGACTGCCGATCCCCCACGGAATAAGTGCGCATGGTCATCGTGCGGCTCCCCCGCCGCCCGTGAACGGTCATGCTCGACTCCACGATGCGGTTCTCGGAAAACATGTTGCGGTCGACGCGCTCCAGGATGGCGTCGGCGTCAAGCCCTCCGCCCGCCTGGGCAAACGCCGCGGCGGCCATCGCCGTCAACCCCAATAATAAAAGATATGTTTTTACCTTATTCATGTCACCACCCGTCACGTCTCCAGCTCCTTGAAGAGCCGCGCCGTCTGCCTCTTGAAGATTCCGATGCCCGAAAGCGCCGTCCCGATCACGGTTGCGGCCAACCCGGGAATGAAGCCGATATAATAGGACACCGGCGTAATGCGGGTGCGGATGACGGTGGGGAACATCAGGGATGCCCCTTCCATCAGCCCCTCGATGTTGATGCCGTATTTCTGGATGACGCCCGCGATGAAAAGCCCCAGGGCCGTTCCGATCACAGAGCCGGCGATCCCGATGAAGACGGACTCGACGATCATGGCGCCGTAAACGTGTCCCTTTTCCTCTCCCATGGCCAGGCGGACGCCCACCTCGCCGTACCTGCGCAGCCCGCCCAGGAGACCGGCGTTCCACAAGACGAGACCCATGACTCCGACGAACACCAGCGAGATATAGTTCGCCCAGACGTCGGCGAATTGAACGTAGGTTCCCAAAGTGCCCTGGCCGCTCAAGGACTTCATCACCGGCGCGAATTCGTCGGAATCCCCGGCATAAGCCGCATTGAATACATCCGCCGTCTTTCGGGCTTCGGCATCATCGTAAAAACTTCCGGGAAGAAACCCGAGGATTTCGCCGGCGGCGTCGGCCATGTTCAGGGCCAGCCGGGCATCCTCGATGTCCAGAATGATCGTTCCCCGGTCCATGATCTCGACACCGAACGACAGCGTTCCGGCAACCTCGAAATTACGCATCGCCAAGCCGCCGCCCATGTCGGATGCAATGAGGGTGAAGGAATCACCGGGCTCAATGTTCAGTCTCCGGGAAAAAACCTCACTCAGGAGCGCCTGACCCCGAACCTCCGGCAGACTTCCCCTGACGACGGCGCGCCCGAGATCGAGCCGCTCGATTTCACGGGAATCTCCCGACAGAAGGTCCAGGCCGAGTCCCATGGCCGGCCCCTGGGCTCGGGTTTCCCCCTGTTCGTCGGGCACGTCGACCAGCCCGGCGAACCGAATGCGCGGAGCCCAAACCATGCCCGGGAATTTTTCCGCAAGCTCTTCCTTCAGGGCGGCCGTTCCGACCAGGGCCAGGTCGTTGGGGATCAGGTCGGCCTCCTCGGCGTAAGCCCGGGTCATGACCTTCACGTGACCGTAGGAGAACTTGGCGTTCAACTCGATGGAATCCCCCATGAAGCCTTTGATATAGGCATGCATCGCCACCGTCAACATGACTCCGGCGGTCACCACGATGACCGGCAGGAGGCTGCGGCTTCTGTCGCGGATGAGCCCTTTAATCAGGAACCTGATCATTGGAGCTTCCCTCTCAGGGCGTCCGTGGGATTCATCTTGGCGATCTTTCGCGAAGGCAGGTAGCTGACAACGGCCGTGGTCACGGTCACCAGGAGCGTCGTCGACACCACAAGGCCGGCCGTGTAGACGGGATAGAGGGTCTGTGCGATCGACATGCCGAATTCGCTCACATCCATGGGCATGGTCCAGCCGACCTTGGCCTGCCATGCAAGGAAGGGAAGTCCGTAGAGCGCGGCGACGAATGCCGCCAGCACGGAGTGCATGGCGCCTTCCACGGTGAACAACCCGACCACTTCGCCGCGCGTATAACCCAGGGCAATATACGTGCCGATCTCCTTCTGGCGCCGGAATATGGAAAACACCTGAGTGTCGAAAACGGCCAGCATGGCCAGCAGCAGCAACATGGCATAGAAAATCGACTGCCCGACGGACTTGGCCCGGATCATGTCATCGACCTGGCGGGTGAGTTCCGTCCAGGTTTTCAGGGTCCAGCTCGGGATTTCAGGCCGGGGCGCCTCTCTGTCGCGGAAGGTGAGAATCGTCGCCCGCTTTTCGAGACCGGTCATCCGGCGCAGGCGTTCAAGCGGAACATAGATCTGCCCGGCCTCGGCCGACGGCACATTGGAGGAGAAGATGGCCATGATATCGATTTCCGCGGCATCGAAGGTCCCTTGAGCATCGCGCCAGCGGACGGTGACGCGGTCGCCTACGTCGAGACGGGCGCTCTCGGCCGTGGCCATGCCGATAAAGGCGGGGACGGCATCCGTCGGCGATTCGAGGCTGTCCGTCGGCAGCTTCCAGATGGTCTGACCCGGGTTGATGCCTTTGATCATAATCGAGAGCATGCGGCCCTGAGGGAAAATATGTCCCGGCACGACCAGGACGGGCTCCATGCCGCCGGCCTGAATTTCCTCCTCGAATTCGGCGGGAACGGGAGCGTGGCTGATGTCGAGCGTCAGCGGATCGTAGGGATCGTAGGTTTCCTGCCAGTACTGCCCGCCGCCGATCTCATAGTGCGTCATGTCCATCTTGGCCTGGTGGTCCCACCCGACCAGGATGCCCTTGACCCAGATGATCGACACGAAGGCCAAGGACAGGATGAAGACATTGAGCCATGTGCGCAGCCCGGCGCCGATCAGGTTGCGAAAGGCCAGTTTGAATGCGAGTTTCACGGCGCCTCTCCCTAGTCCTTCCGGACGATTTCGTCCTTGTCGACCCGGCCGTCGAACAGATGGATCTTGCGGCGCAGGTAGCCGATGACCTTATCGTCGTGCGTGGCAAACAGGAGAGTCGTTTGGAGTTCCCTATTGAGGGTTTCCATGGTTTTCAGGATATTGTGCGAGTTGGCCGCGTCCAGGTTGGCCGTCGGTTCGTCGGCCAGCACCAACGCGGGCCGCTTGACCATGGCCCGGGCGATGGCCACCCGCTGGCTCTCGCCCCCCGAGAGTTGGGGCGGCTTGGACTTCACCTTGTCCGTGAGCCCCACCCATTCCAGGGCATCCATGACCATCTTCCGGCGTTCAGAACCGTTGAGCTTCAGGAGAAGCAGAGGGAATTCCACGTTTTCGAAGACCGTGTGTACCTGCAGCAGGTTGTAGCTCTGGAAGATGAATCCGATGCTCTCCTTGCGGAGCCGGGCGGCTTCTCTTGGATTGAGGTCGCCGACCGATTGACCCAGTACGGTCACTTGCCCCTCGGTCGGGACATCGAGCGAGCCGACGATATTAAGCAGGGTTGTCTTGCCGGATCCGCTGGGACCGATCAGGCCGGCAAACTCGCCCTTGCCGAAATCGAGGTCGATGTCCCGGAGAGCCGTAAATTCCCCCTTTCCCATGGGAAAGCGTTTGACGAGGCCGCGGATTTGAATGATGGGCATGTGTTCCATATTAATTAATACGCATGCGTAAGTCAAAAGTTGACGGATCCCCCCGAGCCCGAAAAGCGGAAGCCTGAGACAGGACGAGGGCGCGGGGCGCGGTCAATGGTTGAGCACGACCATGACCTGGAACCCTTTCCCGGCAAACATCCGGGCACCTTCCGACTGCTGGGGCAGTTGAAAGACCTTTGGATTCCAGAAGGCCATGATGTAAAAAGCAACGCGGTCGCGCTGCCGCTTCCAGTTGACGAACGCATAGGTATTTCCATGGGTCCAGTCGCGATAGACAATCCCACCGAGACTGTCGAGAATGCTCAGGGGATAGGACAGGGATACGGCGGAAAAATGAGTCATGTTGCCGAACGCAAAAGGCTCCCGGTCTTGGGAAAACAGCAATTGCTCGCCTATCGCGTGTAGGCCGTTACCCAGTCCGAAAGTATAGTCCAGGCCCAGGTTCCAAATCTGCTGGTTGGCGAATTGTCCAACCTCTCCCCGCTTATTGATCCAAGCCCCTTCGAGCCATAGCCCCACCCCGACATCAACCTTGACGTCGAAGCCGTAGCGGTTTTCGGGCATCCGGAGCGGCTCGGATCCCGAAAAACCAAGGGATGACAGATCGGCCGTTCGGCGGTGGAAGGACAGCGCCGCCTCGCCGCGCGGCACGGGGACCTGGGCCCGCCCGCCGAACTCCGGCGTCCTCGCGGCCGACCCGCCGATCTCCCAAGTTTTCGGCCCTTCGTTCCCGTAAAGCCCCCACAGCCAGATATTGGCGTTGTTGAGGAAGGTGTATCGGCCCAGCAATCCCCAGACGCCGTCGGTGAGCTGCAGCGGATCGCGGGGGTCGACCTGGTCGAACCACATGAGCGGCCGGAGCATGGCGGCCGATCCGAAATTGATCTTCTGCAGGCCCAGCCGCAACTCCAGTTGGGGCGTTGCGAAGCGCGCCCAGGCCCGATAGGGTTTGACGCCGCCGTCCGTATCCCACGTATTGAAAGCCTTCGCGCCGCCGCTTCCGTAAACATTGGCCGAAAGCTCGAAATCGATCTGACGGCTTTTCTCCGAAATCGCCCGGAAATTGATCTGGGGAATGTAGCGCGCCCCCAGCCACAAGGGAAAATCATTCCCGGGATTGACGTTGGTCCAGGCCGAGGCCTGCCCCCGGAAGGTCAAGGCCGTCCCGGCCTGCAGCGCGCCGGCAAACAGCATCAGGCTTACGCTTAGCCAGGCCCGACCCATTTCCAGGGCCACAAGATTTCGACAACATCTCGTTTTCGACATTTCTGATTTTTTGTATATCACAGGGTTTCAAAGGTATCAAATGCAGCGGCCCAACGCCCGTCGGAGGAGGCGGAACACATTCCGAATTTCCCCTTCATCATGGCACGCGATGGATAGCCGCAGGTATTCCGACGCCCCGTCGCAGGCGGCCGGCCGTTCTTGACTCCGTCCGGACCGCCGCCTATGATGGTCGCGGCATGAACTGTCCGCTCTGCAAACACCCCGGAAAACTTTTTTTCAGAAACGATTTCTTTGCCTGTGACGGCTGCTCGGGCCTCTATAGAAACAAAACGTTCTATCCGACTCCGGAAGAGGAGCGGAAAAGATACGAAGAGCACAACAACGATGTCCATGACGAAAATTTCCGGAAATTCGTCTCCCCCGTCACCCGGCATGTGCTCGCCCATTTCCGGCCCGATCATCGCGGCCTCGATTTCGGCTCGGGAACCGGGCCCGTGGTCTCCGAGGTCCTCAAAGGGAAGGGCTATGACATCCGCCAATACGACCCGTTTTTCGCCGACGACCCGGCGCTTCTCAGGGAAAACTATGACTACATCGTGTGCTGTGAAGTCATGGAGCATTTTCACGATCCGGACGCGGAATTCCGGATGTTGCACAGGCTTCTGAAGTCAACCGGTCATTTGATCTGCATGACGCATTTGTATGGCGAGCGGATCGAATTCAAGCGCTGGTATTACAAAGAGGACAAGACCCACGTTTTCATCTATCACCGCGATACGATCCGGCACATCGCCGGGAATTATGCGTTCAAGGATTATTCCATCGACGACAGACTGATCGTCTTTCAAAAATAGAAAAAACCCGGACGCGCTGACAGCCAGGCGGCGGAGCCGGTTTTCCAGACGGGGCCGCACGGGGCGAGAGATCAGCGGTCGGCGAAGAGATAGGCCGCGCGCAGGGTCAACCGGGCGAGGTCGGCCATGATTTCGGGGTTGACCCGGTAAATCGAGTCGCCGGGGCGATGGTAATCGGGAAAAGGCCCGTTGGTCATGAAGTAAACGCAGGGCACACCCTTGTTGAAGAAAGCCGTGACATCGCCGCCGCGAACGCCCGGTGGCGTCATCGGCCGGGTTGCGGCCATCAAGGCCGAGGATTCATCTGCCTTGAGAAGGGCCTCTTTCAACCCCGCCGGTTCGACTGAGACGGATGCGAAGGCTCGGTCGCCCGCCCCGACCATGTCGTAGTTGAACATGGCCGCCATCTTTTCAAACTGCGGCGGCAGGTTGTCGGCGAAATAGTCGGATCCCTGCATGCCTTTCTCCTCCCCGCCGAACAGCACGACCAGGATTGAGCGTTTGGGCCGGATTGACGGATCGGCCAGAGCTTTGGCAACGCCCATCAGCACCGCGCTGCCGCTGGCGTTGTCGTTGGCCGCCGGGCAGAAGAAGCCCATGTGCTCGCCCACGCCGTCGAAATGTCCCCCCAGAATGACGACCTCGCGGCGCAGCCGTGGATCCCGGCCCTCGATCCAGCCGACGATATTATAAGATTCGGCAGCGGGATCAAAATGGGTTTTCACCCGGTACTTGAGACGGGCCTGGACGGGGAAACTGATCGGACGCCGATAAGTCTGGAGATCGCGTCGAATCCGGGCGCTGGTGATGCCCTGTTCTTTGAAAAGCTGATCAGCGAAGTCTTCGCTGATCATCATCGGGGTGAAGCCGGGCGTAAAATCCCCATTGGGATGGATGCTGACTTCGGGATAAATATAAACCAAACCCACAGCCCCTTTGTCCTTGGCCACTTTCATGCGGGTGCGGTGCTCGTCATGATACTGGAAGCGGGGATCCCGGGTGGGCGTACCCCGGAAACACATGGCGAATTTGCCGCGCACATCGACGCCCGCGAAATCGTCGTAACCCAGCTCGGGGGCGCTGATACCCCAGCCGACGAAGACGAGATCGGACGTCGTTTCTCCGCTGTCACTGAAAACCAGGGGCAAGAAATCCTTCATCGCTTCCGCGGTCAAAACCGCGGTGACGCTTTCCTTGTCTCCCTCGGACTTCCAAACCTCGGCTTCGAGAGCAGCCGATTCGACGACCGACAAGGGCGAGGGAAAAGATTGAAGATATCCCTGTTTTTCATCGATTGGACGCAATCCCCAGGATTCGAACTTTGCCGCCGCCCATCGGGCGGCTTTGTCATATCCGGGATGACCGCTCAGGCGGCCGCCGAACTCCTTACCGGTCAACACTTTGACCCAATCGTATAACTCGATGGCGGAAATCCGGGTTTCGGCTTTGCTCCAGGCCGGCGCCGCGACGGCAAACGAAACGGCTGAGGCGGAGATGAGAATCCAGGCCGCAAGATGTTTCTTCATGAACGTCTCCTTGTTCTCCTTATATGGCTTTGTCATGTTTTTGATTATAAACCATCCGCCTTGTTATCCCAACTGAACGGAATCCTTTGGAATTATAAAGCCGTTCGGGTGATTCTCAAGAGTCGATTTTTCTGGTAGGATCGGGCGATGGAAAAACCAACCCTCGATATCCGGAAACTCGGCAAGTCCTACGGCGAAACCGTCGCCCTCGACAATTTCAGCCTGACCGTCGACGGAGGTGAAGTGCTGGGTCTTCTCGGCCCCAACGGCGCCGGGAAAACCACGCTCATTTCCATCCTGTCCGGAACCCTCGGCGGCTTCAGCGGCACGGTGCTTTTCCAGGGCCGCGATCTCTTCTCCGACCGCCGCCTGAAGAACCGGATCGGCATCGTCCCCCAGGACATGGCCTTTTACGCGGAACTCAGCGCCCGCGACAACCTGCTCTTCTGGGGCGGTCTCTATGACATCCCCCGCCCGCGCCTCAAGCGCCGCATCGAGGAGCTTCTGGAGCTCGTCGAATTGAAGGAGCGCAGCCGGGAGCCCGTCAAGCGCTTTTCAGGGGGCATGAAGAGACGCCTGAATACGGCCATCGGCCTGATTCACGAACCCGAGCTTCTGCTCCTCGACGAACCCACCGTCGGCATCGACGTCCAGGCCAAGGTCGGCATCCTGGAGATCATCCGCCGGGCCGGAGAGGCCGGAACGGCCGTGATTTTCACCACGCATCAGTTGGCCGAAGTCGAGGACACCTGCTCGCGGATCGCCATCATGGACCGCGGCGCAGTCCTGGCCCAGGGCAGCCTGGCCGAGCTCGTCCGCATCGTCGGAGAGCGGGAACTCGTCGATGTCAGCGGCGAATTCACGGCCGACGCCTTTTCGCGCGCCCTGAGCAACTCGCCGGCCCTGGCCCAAGACGGCGTCGAGCTTCTTTCCGTCGCCGACAACCTGGCCCACCTGTCTTTCGCCGCCACCGACAAGATCCCCCTTCTGCTTGAGGTTCTCTTCGAAAACGGCATCCGGGTCGCCGATCTGAAGATCAAGTCGCCCAACCTGGAAAGCGTCTTTCTGAAACTCACCGGCCGGAGCCTGCGCGAGTGAAGCGGACGCTCCTGATCATCGTCAACGACCTTAAGCGAAGGCTGAAGTCTCCCCTCTCCGTGATCGTCCTTCTGGCCGTTCCGGTGGTCATGACCGCTCTCATCGGCTCGATCTTCGCTCCCCGGGAGGGCGAGAGCATCCTGCCGCGGATCAAGATCCTGGCGGTCGACAACGACAAGACTCCGGTCTCTAAGATCCTTCTGGCCGCCTTCGACAACTCGAATCTGAAGGACATGTTCCAGGTCACTCTGGTGACCGGAGACGAAGGCGAAAAGCTGATGTCCGACGGCAAGGCCTCCGCCCTGCTGGTCATCCCGGAGGGATTCGGCGCCAGGCTCCTGAAAGCCGAAGAGGTGGAGCTCGATCTCATCAAAAATCCCTCCGAACAGTTCCTGCCCGAAGTCGTCGAGGAGTTCCTGCGCACTCTGGCCGTCATCGTCTCCGGATTCGTCCAGGTCTTCGAAACGGAACTGAAGGCGATCGACGCCCTGCTGGCCGCCGACCTCAAGGACATCTCGATCACCGAGGTGACGCCTTATCTGGAGGCCGGAAAAGCGAAGATCGAAGCCCTGGCCGCCTACCTCGACCCCCTCCTTCTGGAGTTGAAGACCGAACAGGAGAAGGCCGCGGATGCCGAAACGACAGCCGGGCCGGATCTCAACGTCTTCGCCTACATCATGCCCGGGATGGCCATCCTCTTCCTTCTTTTCATCGTTGAAATTTTCATGCGCGACCTCCTGGCCGAACGGGAAGACGGAAAAATCCGGCGCATGATGTTCTCGCCGCTTTCCGGCGGCGAGCTCATTCTGGCCCGGATTGCGAGCGGGACGGCGGCCGGACTTCTGGCCTTTTTTGTCATGACGGCTTTCGGGTCCGCCGTTTTCTCCATCCAGTGGGGCCCCTTTCCTTCGCTTCTTCTATTGGCCGCCGTGACCTGCTTCTGGACGGCGGCCTTTTTCGGGCTCCTCACCGGATTCTTCCGCAACCGCAACCAGGCCGCGGCCTTCACCGCCCCGATCATCCTCGTTTTCGGCGTCTTCGGCGGCAGCATCATTCCCGTTGAGGTCATCCCCGCCGGACTTCGCTGGGTCAGCTTGATCACCATCAACCACTGGTTCATCTCGGCGGCCGGAGATATCCGGGCCGGGCTGTTCCCGGCGACGCCTCTTCTCGTGATCGGCTGTTCGGCCGCGCTTCTCTTCGTTCTGGCCGTGCCTGTTCTGAATCGAAGGATCGTCCGGTGAAACACATCCTCCATATCGCCGTCAACGATCTGAAGCTTATGGTCAGGGACAAGACCTTCTTCTTTTGGGCCCTGGCTTTCCCCCTGCTCTTCATCCTGGTTTTCGGCAACATCTATCGCGAGGACAGCACCCGGCCGACAGCGGCTCTCGTTGTTCTCAACCAGGACGAGGGGCCCTGGGGCGCCGCCTTCATCGAAAGCCTGGACTCTCCGGGACTGGAAATCACGGTCGTCGACACCGAACCGGAAGATTACATCCGCATGCTTGTCCTGCCGCCGGATTTTTCCAGGAAAATCGAGGACCGCAAAGCCCAACAGCTGATCCTGAAAAAGAGCCCGGGCATGAACGTCCGGGCCGCCGCCCAGGCGGAGACCCGCATCATCCAGGGCATCGCCCGCCTGATCTCGGAATTGATCCTTTACGGAGACCGCGACCCGGCGGACTTTTTCCGGGACCGGCCTGAGTTCCGCGACATCCTGGACATCCGCTCGCGGTTTCCCGATGAGACAGCGACCCGGACCCCCTCAGGGTTCGACCACGTCATCCCCGGCATCCTGGTCCACTTCATCATGATGATGGTCCTGATCTACGGCGGAGTCTCCGTTCAGGAGGATCGCAGAAACGGCGTCCTGACGCGGCTGCTCTACGGCCCGCTGTCCCGGTCCCATATCTTCGGGGGAAAATTCCTGGGCCGCCTGATGATGGGTCTTTTGCAGGCGCTGATTCTCATCGGCATCGGCATCCTGTTCTTCTCCCTGAACCTCGGCAATTTTCTCTTATCGAGCCTCAACGTGATCGTCTTCGCCATGACCATGGCCGGTCTGAGCATCCTTCTGGGCTCGCTCATCGCCAAGGAAGACCTGATGATCGGCCTGTCCATTCTCCTGGCCAATCTGTTCGCGGGTCTCGGCGGCTGCTGGTGGCCGATCGAGGTCGTCCCTCCGACCGTCCGCGCCCTGGGCGTCATTTCGCCGGCCTACTGGGCTATGGACGCTTTTCACAAGGTCATCTTTTTCAACAAGGGCGCAGCCGACGTGCTTGTCAACTTCGCCGTGCTGCTCTCGTTCACCGCGGTTTTCGCCGCCATGGCCGGACGCGGGTTCCGCCTCCGCGACTGAACCCGCTGAGAAGACTCAATACACACCGGCGCCGATGATGCGCCAGAGCCACAATTGGACGGTCAGAAACGCAAGGGCCCCGGCGAACAGCGTGAAGTGCAGCCGCCTAAAAATCCCCCATCCCGAGCGTGCCCAAACCGCCCAGAGGGCGACGATCATGGTCAAAGCCGCCGCGGCAACGATCCAGCCGGCATAGTGAACGAGATACATGCCCGCATTGGGGTAGTTCCCCGTCATTTTGCTCAGGTCGAAATCCGCCATTCCGGCCGAAAGCCCGACGATCGCTGCGATGAGGAGCACAACGGCCAGGACCGCCGCGAGGGCCACTCCGCCGATCAGGCGGGAGGCCTGGCCCGGGGCGTCGCGCCGGCCGAACCTCTTCCAGGCACCGAGCGTGGTGGTCAGGGCCAGAAGCACGGCCAACCCGAAGGCCGCAAAGAGCGAACCGGGAGTCCGGAACTGTCCCGCCTTTTCCAGGATTCCCCAGGGATAGGCCATTGCGCGCACCTTGCCTTTCTCGTTGCGAATGACCGCAAGGCGATCGCCGAAGGCGTTTTCGAAAAGCTCCCCGGCGCCGGGCATGCGATGGAAATAATCGCTCCTTCCCTGGGCGCTCAAAACCAGGCTCCGGTCGGAGACCGGTTCGACCGTCGCAGCCGTCGCCAGGGCGAGAATCGCTGAAAACGATGTGAACACCCGGCGACTTTCGTAATAAGTCCCGGCCAGTTCGGCCAGGACTTTCCCGTCGTCCTTTTCGACCAGGGACGGCCGGTAGGAATAGTTGAGGAAACGGTCCAGCACCAGATCCGGAATCTCGACCATGGGAGAAAACTCGCGGGCGTTGTTCTGGGACATGAAAATCCCCAGCCTCAGTTCAGGGACCAGAACCATGTTGGTCAGAAAGGCCGCGGTGCCACCGCTGTGGCCCAGGGTCCTCAGGCCGCGATGGGGCCGGTCGATGAACCCATGGGCGATGTCCGTGGCTCCACTCGGCAGATCCGTGAAAGCGCGGGTCCACATCGCGGCATGGGTTTCGGCCGAGAGCAGACGGACGCCCTCGAGCTCCCCGCCGTTCAGGTGAAAGCGCATCCAGCGCGACATGTCGACAGCCGTCGACGCCATCCCGCCCGCGGGCCAATAGGCACCGATTTGCATGAATCCCTGCGGCCCCAGGGCGCCCTTTTCCGGCCGGTATCCCGAAACCTGGCGCTCGCGCAGGGCGGCGTCCATGGCGGACGGCGGCGTCCATGTGGTGTCGCGCATCTTCAGAGGATCCAGAATCCCGCGCTGCAGGAAATCGCCGTAGGGCATTCCGATGACATCCTCAACGATTTGAGCGGCGAGGGCCGCACCCCAGTTGGAATAGGCGAACTGCATCCCCGGCGGAAAGACCCGCGCGGGCTGGTGCGCCGCCAGGATTTCGGCCAGAGTGCGGGGATCGTCGTCGGAGACGGCGAACAGCCGGAACGAATCCTCGAAGCCCGCCCGGTGATGCATGAGATGCCGCATGGTAACGGGGCGACCGAACGCCTCGCGCACCTTGACCGCCTTGAGATAGGTGTTAACGTCCGCGTCGAGATCGATGAGGCCGCGCTCGGCAAGCATCATGACCGCAGTCCAGGTGAAGGTCTTTGAGACCGAGCCGATCCTGAAGAGAGTCCGATCGGCGGACACCGGATTTCCGCTTTCGAGATCGACCGCGCCGTAGCCCCGGGCCAGCCACAGGGCGTCGTCCTTGACGACGGACAGGGTCAGGGCCGCCAGTTTATGACCGGTCCGATGCGCCGCAACGAGGCCGTCGATAAACTCCGCGAGGGTTTCGGGGGAATCCTCGACAGGCTGTCCCGTTTCTTGAGCATCCGGCACTTCGACTTTTTTCTCGGCCGGGTCCTGTTCAGGCGGCTTAATCTCCTGGGCAAACCGTGCGGAAGCTTCAATCTCTCCGCCTGCGGCCGCCGCTGCGGCAACCGGTACGGCGGCCAGGACCGCAACCACAAGACAAATATTCAAAGCTTTCGGCCATGTTTCTTTCCGATTCACGGCACAACCTGTAAGAATTATTTTCAGGAGGCGGGTTTGAGGCCGACGAATATGCGCTGACGATAATCCCCCTCGCCGAGGAGGAAGCGGTCGTAGGCGTGATCCAGGCTTGCGGTTTCAACCTCGAGCCCGAATTCCGCGAAGAGCGCCGTCCAGGCTTCCAGTGGAAATACGCCCAGAATGTAACGTTCGGTCTCGATCGCCAGGGCGGATGAGATAGACGAGGGTCGCCTCGTATTGATCCGGTCTCTTCATAAGGCGCCGGTTGTTTTCGAAGATCGTGATGTCCACACTCTCTCTTGAGCCTGAGTATGCGAAATTGTTTTCCCGGAAGTCCTCGGCAACCAGAGCCGTGATCAGAAGCGCGCCGCCGGGTTTCAGATGACGGAAGGCCGTATCGACCGCCTTGCGCAGGTCGGCCGGGGTCGCCATGTAGCCGATGGAATCGGGAATGGCGACGGCATCGAACAGTTCTTTCAGCCTGACATCCCGCATGTCGCCGAGGATGTAGACGGCCTCGGGGTTCCGGCCGCGGGCGATCTCCAGCATGCCCTCACTGATGTCGACTCCGGTGATCTCGAAGTGCCGCTTGAGAGTGTGGTCGTGGCCGCCGGCACCGCAGCCGAGGTGAAGCAGCGTTTTGACCGGGATTCGGGCCCTCCCGGAGATCAGTTTCGCGAGAAATTCCGCCTCTTCTTCATATTCCTCCGGCGGAGCGATGGTCGTTTCCGTCCAGGCCAGCTTATTGTAGGCCGTCCATTTTTTTAAGCCTATTTCCCGTCGGCGATGAGGGCGATGAAGTCCTTGGCCTTCTCCTTGAAATACGGGTGTTCGCCGGCACGTCGGACCCACTCCAGAGCTTGGCGGAGTGATCCGGCATTGAAATATCCGGCCGCGGCATTGAAAGAGGCCGTTGCCCCGCTCAGACGCGTTTTCTCCGCCTGGAACGCCTTCCGGACCAGGAGCCTCCCCTTTCGATCCTCGGGCAGGTCCGATTCCTTGATTTGCGCGATTTTTTCCCGTATCGCCTTCTCGTCGAATTCGAAACCCCGGGCCGCAATCATATAGTTCAAGGCGGATTCCGTCCAGGCGGACCTCATCGCACAAAGCTTGCCGAGGTGGAAGAACGCTTCGGACTCGCCGGCGTCGATTTCGACGGCCGTCTTGAAGTCCGTTTCGGCGGCCTCGAAAAGGCCGCGTTCGAAGGCGATCGTTCCGGCCAGCGTGAAAACCCGGGCGGCGGGCAGAATCATCTTGGCCTTTTCGACGGCCGCCGCCGCTCTCTCTCTTTCGCCCAACGCATGACGGTTGAACGCCAGCCAGAAAAAGGCCTCACCCGAAAGCGCGGGACCGCGAACCGGGAGGTCCTCCAGGATGGGGACAGCCTCGGCCGGACGCCCCAGAAGACTCAGGCTGACGGCCATTCCGAGCCGGGCTTCCTTGTAATCCGGCGCCTGTTCCAGCGTCTTTTCGTAGAACACGAGACCGCGATCGAACTCTTCCGTTCCCATGTTGACGCTGGCCAGAAGAATGGCGATGAGCGGCGATTCCGGAATGCCCTCCCAGGCCCGAAGAAGATGTTTTTCAGCCGTGAGCAGAAATCCGCCGGAGACCGCGGCCCGGCCCAAAGCGAGAAAAGATTCGTGGAATTCGGAATCCTCCGCGGCGATCTCTTCCAGAAGCGGGACGTCGGAAGGCGCCATCGCCGCCCGCTTGAATTTCAGAAGGCGCGAACCGGGAAACATCGCCCGGGCCTTGTCCAGATCCGCGATCGCCTCATCGGTTTTGCCGGAGTATTCCTGAAACAGCGCATTGAAAAACGCGAAAAACGGTCCGTCCGCAGCTTTCACCGCGAACAGCTCTCCCGCCGCGGCCGCCGCCAGATTCATCGCTTCGCGGCCGGGTTCCGCGTAAGGGTTGTCATCCCAGATGCCGAGGGTCATGACAGGCACGAAATCCGCGATCGCGGCGGCCGCCGCCGGCACGGCGGGGTTCTCCGCGGTTCGGATGAGCTCGCGGGCTTTCGCCAGGTAGGCCGGGTTTCGAATCCCCATCTCCCTGGCCCTGGCGGCCAGAAGGAGCGCCGCATCGGCATAGAAAGCCGCAAACCGTCCGCTGTCGGGAACGGCGGTTTCAATATCCTGATAAAGGGCGAAAGCCCGGCGCAGATGGACATAACCGCCCCGTTCAACCAGAGTTTCGGCTTCGGCGATCTTCTCTTCGATCCGGGCGACCTCCGCCGGGTCCAGAGCGAGGGGGGGAGCCTCCCCTCCCGCGGGCGGCGGAGAAACGGCCGGGCGCACAGCGCAACCGACGAAAACCACCGCAGCAAAAAAAAGAAACAAGATCCGTTTATTCATGCCGATTCTCCTTTTCTCTCTTCTCCGGGACCTCCTGCAGATGAAGACATAATCGTAGGTCCCCAGAAAGACGATGGCAACCAGTTCGTAGATCAAAAGGGGCGTCCGGAGCTTGTATCGGTCGGATGTCACTTTCTCCGTGCGATAAAGCGCATAGCGGAAATCCCGGCCGGCGACATCCGCCGGTCGTTCCCGGGAGCGCTGAAGGTATCGGAACAGGAACATATAGCCGCCGCGCCGGGCCTCCTGTTTCCAGACAAGATTCGTCAGTGCGTCCCTCTCATACGAAACGCGGGTCAGGCGGTAAGGCACGAAAAGCGTCGCGGCGAGAAAAAGCCCGCCGAAAATGAAGAGGATCCTGCGCCGGCACCGTCTCATGGTCTATCCTCATGGATGATTTCGCCTGACCTCTCCCAAATGTTTACATGTAGCTTCATTATTTCGGCTAAACATTCGGTTAGAGCGCAGCGTATACATTTTGATTGTGATATAATCCCAACACATCTTTCATGGGGGTGAAACATGAAAAGAGGCCTCCTTATCCTGGCCGCCTTCCTTTTAATTTTCCCGATCCCGGGCACTCCGGCGACCGGGCCGGAACCGGGCGTCGCGCAGACCTCGCCCTATACCCTGAAGCCCGACCTGTCCATCGGCGTCGAAGAGGGCGAGGACGACCTGATGTTCGGGTCGATCTCCCGGATCGACCTCGACGGCAACGGCAACATCTACATTCTCGACTACAAGATGCGCCGGGTCGTCGTCTGCGATCCCGACGGTCGCCATATGAGAACGATCGCCGTGCCCGCCGGACAGGGACCCCGCGAAGCCACGAACATCAGCGGCATCGCCGTGACGCCGGGAGGAACGCTCTTCATCAACGACGGCCGCAAGGTCATCGTCTACGGCCCGGACGGCGAGTTCACCCGATCGTTCAAGACGGACTTCATGATCTCCTCGATCGGCTGTCCGGGAACGGAGGAGCTCATCGCCATCGGCCCGAAAGACGGCCGCATCCTCCATGTCTTAGACAAGGACGGAAAACTCCTGGAGTCCTTCGGCGAAACCTTCGCACCGCCGTCCGATCTCCTGCCCATGAAGGACATGCCCATGATCGGCGCACCCCTCCTGTTCAACAGCTCCAAGGACGGGCGGATGTTCGTCCTCAATCCCCACAAGTACGAAGTCTCCGTTTTCCGGAATCGGCATCTCGAAAGCGTCCTCACAGGAAAAAACGAGCATTTTCACCCCATTCAGAGGAAGGGCAATGCCTTTTTATCCACAGCCGTCCATATCGTCGCCCTCGGAGAGACCGTCTTTGTCTGCTTCCAGGCTCACCCCGTCTTACATCAGTCACCCCCGATCGCCTGGCACAAAGCCGACATTTTCCTGCTCGGCAAACAGGTCGGGTCGATCGATTTTCCGGGGACGCCCCACGTCGCCGATGACCGGGGCCGGATCTATTTCGCGGAGGAGGAGGAATTCCCGCGCGTCGTCCGCTACACATTGATCAACTGACAAGATATAATCAGAAGGCGAGCATCATGATGCACGGGCATTGGATCGGGATCAGGCATCTTCTCCTGCTGACCGTCCTGACTCCGGGCTTGTTTCAATCGCGCGGCTGTGACCTCCGGGACTTCACTGAAATCACGATTTCTCCCCGGACCATCGTGGCCGGCCTCGGGGATGTCGAACTTCAGGTGAGCGCCGGCTTCATTCTGGAGGGGACTTCGATCCGGGTTGACGGCGTGGTTTATCCGTCCTCAACCGTGAGCATGAGCACGTTGTCCTGCATTCTGCCCAGGGAGGCCACGCTTCCCTCCGATATCGCCATGCCGCAACGAACGGCCGTCGTCGAACTCGTCGACGCCGCCGGACGGCCTCTTTCGGATCCGGCCGAGCTGACTATCCTGCGCGATTACCGATGGAGCCCGCCGATTTGGATTGCGGACCTCCCTCACCCGGACCGAATGACCGTTTATCGGACCGCGACCGGCAGCCTAATTCTGCTCTTTCGGCAGGACCGCAACCTGCATCTGGCCGTCTCCCGCGACGGCGGCTCGAACTGGGAAGTCGATCGCGATTTTTTCGCGCTGGCCGACCGCTATGAACCGTATTTCTTCATCCCCCGGGATGAAGACACTTATCGCCTGTTCTTTATGGCGGACGGCGCCGTCGCCTTTACCATTCTGACCCGAATTCCGGCCGAACCCGTCATTCGTCGTCTGCCATGGACGCAGGGATGCAGCAGCTTCCGGGCCGCCCTCGACAACCGGGATCGTCTCCATCTTATCTGGGACTATCAAAATTTCTCCGGTCCCAGCCGGATTCACCATGCCTATTCCGACGATTTGGGCGATGGCTGGAGCGAACCTTCCATGGTCCTGGATGATCCGGGGTATTGGCCGTTTTATATGGGCATCAACGGCCTGGCCGCGCACAACGGCGAATCGGTCTTCGTCTCCTATGTCATCAATCAGGGCCGATACCAGTTCGACAGGGGGCGCCGGAGCCGTGACGGCGGATTGACCTGGACCGACGGCACTCCCCTTGACTGGGAAAAGACCGTCTTCTTCACCGATGATTCCATCGTCCGCCACGGCCGGACCATGTACATCCCCTACATGTACAAGCCCTTCATCAGCCGAAGCACCGATGGGGGCGACACCTGGACAACGGTCTTCTACCCTGAGAACGAGCCTTATTCGACGATCGGCTGGATCATTCCCGACTCCTGGGGCAACCTGCTGGGTGAGCTGACCGACAGTGCGGCGGGGACAAAAGTCATGATCCGTTCTTTTGACAACGGAGCCTCCTGGATCATTCCGGATGACACCGATCCCAACCTTCCGCCCGGCCATTCTCTGACGGGAGCGAGCGTCGATGAACGGGGGAATGTCCTGCTGTTCAGCAGCTCCTATCAAAGCGGAGGGTTATGGATGAGCCGGGCCCGGGACCGCGAAGATTAGCGGCCTCCGTGGCAGCTCGACCTTCTCACCCAAACAGCTTGATCAGGGTCAACGCGCCCAGAAACACCGTGGCATAGCCGATGTATTTTCTCAGAAGATTCGCCGGCAAAATCTTCACGGTCAGGGCGGCCAGGGGCACGGAGAGAAGAGCGCCGATTGTGAGCGGAATGGCGAGATTCCAGAACGGCATGCCGTTCATGACCACATAGAGAGTCAGTCCGACAAGACACACCAACCCCTCGGCCAGCGATGTGATGCCGATCGCGCTTTTTTCGGGAACGCCCGAGATGACCTGGCCTCCCGTGACGAGCGGGCCGTATCCCCCTCCAGAGATGCCTTTGTTGAACGCGGCGATCGTTCCCAGGGTGATGATTTTCCTGATCGAAAACGAGACGCGGCTGATGATCCGCCCGCCGAATAGAATAAAAAAGCCGATCAGAAGAATCATGATCCCGATGTATCCCTTGACGATTTGAGCCGGCAGACTGAGAGCCAGAAACACCGCGGCCACGGTCCCCACGACTGAACAGACAGCCAGGATGGACATGGTCTTGGTCGCCTGAGTGCCTTTGCGGAAATCCACATTCCCGAACCTGTGATGCAGGGCTCCGGCGGTAACACCCGATATGAATTCCGAAAGAAGAATGGCCGGGACGATCTGAATCGGACTGAATCCGAAAATGAGCAAGAGCGGCGTCAACGTCGTGCCGTAACCCATGCCCAGCGAAGAGTCGATGTATTCGGAGAAAAAGGCCAGCAGGATAATTGCGGTGATCTGCACGCCGCTGTGCAGTTGAATGATTTTGACGTCGGCAAAGGTCAGGATCAGGAGAGAAATCGCGGCGGCGAGGAGGAAAAGATTCCAGCCGATTTTGATGTGCTTTTCTTTTTTTGGAGATTGAAACGCGGTTTCCATGAGTTCTCCTCTCTTATTTTTTGAATTTATTTATCTTTTTTTTCGTGGAGTTGACGGCGACGTCCGTCATTTGGGCCAGGGTTTCCCCGTCAAGAATGTCCGAAATATTGTCGCGCACCCGGAGCATCAGGTGCCGGAGCCAGCACGAATCATACGGATAGGGGCAGTCGTCCTGCATGTAGGGGGCCGTCCGGCTGGCGCACGGAATCGGAGCCAGGGGGCCGTCGATCGCTCGGATGATATCGCCGAGGCTGATCTGATCGGGCGGCTTCCTCAGCGCATATCCGCCGTTTTTCCCGCGCATGCTGACGATCACACCGTTTTTTCTGAGCGTATTCAGCACCTGCTCGAGGTATTTCAGGGAAATGTCCTCTTTTTCCGAAAGTTCATATGCGGAAAGCGGCTGCTTGTTGTAAGCCTTGACGAGATGGGGAAGAACCCTTAAAGCGTAGATGCTCTTGGTTGAGAGCTTCATATTCCTTAATTCCTATATTATATAAAGGATATTGCGATCATAATAAAGATCAGGACCGATGTCAAGATCAATCGGAACATTTTTCAGACGGTTTTTTTTGGGGTTTTGACTCGTTTTTCACTGTCCTGATCTTGAGGATATGAATACTGACCCCACATGCTATGGCAATCAGCAGGACCCTGACCCACGTTTTTTCCACCACAAGAAAGGCGGAAACGAAAATGGCTGCCCAAAGCAACGTCACCGTCCATATCTTTAAACGGAGGGGCACCCCTTTTCCCGAAGTATAATCGCGCAGGTATTTGCCCCAGATCCGGTGAGTCATAAGCCAGACGTAAAACCGTTCGCTGCTGCGCGCATAGCACCAGGCCGCAAGCAGCAAAAAGGGCGTGGTCGGAAGAATCGGCAGGAAAATACCCAATACGGCCATCCCGACGGAAACGCTTCCCAGGGCAATCAGCAGGGCACGGATCAGGCGTGAACGGTGTAACATATGGGCAAAGAATATATCCCGGCTTCCGCGGGGGGTCAAGACTCATGGGTTGCCTCGGACATAGATGTCAGTTGCGGCAGGTTCGCTCTTGACGAAAAGGTTATCCGGGCCGTTGAGCACCTCTGGGATGAGGGCCACCGGTGTTCGACCACCCGACGATTGTGATCATAAAAAGAGAAGACCTGTCGGGCTGAAAAACCCGAAAAATGGATTTGTTTATTCGATATTCTGATATACTACATTTTTGGATTGTACCGATCAATTTGGGAGGTCTCGCCATGGGAAAACTTTTACCGGCAATCGCGATAATCCTCACGGCCGGGCTCGGCCTGTGGTTCGGCCTGACGCAACTCCCCGCCCAGACCACGGGGGACCAGATCCTGGACGGAATCGGCGAGACGGCCCTCATTGCCCGCTATGTTTTCGACGGCAATGCGCTGGACCGGTCCCGGAACAACTACCATGCCGCCGTAATCGGAGGCGAACCGGCCTTTCCCGAAGACAGTCCGTTCGACAGGGTCCTTTCGCTTCGGGGCGGCACGCTCCAAATCCCCGGCCGCGCCCTGGCCGGGGTCGACAGCCTGACCGTCACCTGCTGGGTCCATCTCATCTCCACGCATCCCGGCCAAAGACTCTTCGATTTCGGGGGAAAGAACGGACGCGGCCTGTTTGGCGAGTTGACCGCCCCGGACATCGACAACGGTTTTCGTGTCCGCATCACAGACGGCGGTCCGGAGGACGGACGCGGATTTTCAACCCGATTCACTTCCCCCGGACGCTGGTTCCATGTCGCCGTCGTCCTGGATGCCGCCCGCCGCACCCTGACCGGCTATGTCATGGGCCGCGAAGTCGGCCGAGTGGAAAATCTGAATATCCGCCTCGAGGACGTTCTTGACCCGAATCGTCCGGATGACAACCGGCTTTTCGTCGGAGGATCGTCAACCGCAGATAACCCTGTCATGAATGCCAATCTTCGCGACCTCCGCCTCTACAATATCGCTCTCAGCGAAGACCAGGTGAGAGCCGTGGCTTACGGCGATTCCGGAGGCGCTGGCGCCGGACGTCAGAGAGCCGTGGAGCCGACGCCTCCAACGCTTCGCTCCCCGGCCCTCAGCCTGGGCTTGCGCGACGTTCCCGACATCGCCGTTGAAACGACGGCGGGCGTCCTGCCCCGCCTTCCCGTTCACATCCCCGGCGTCTATGAAAACGGCGCCGCGGGACCGACGGTCCGTGTCATCTGGCCCTCGCCGGCCGACAACAGCGCGGTCCTGAATCCCGGAACGTATACGCTGACCGGGACCGTGCCTGGGACTTTGTTCCAGCCCAAGGCCGTCGTGACCGTAAAGCCCGCGAAAGCGGCCGGCCCTTCCGCGAAACCCGAACCGGCGCTCGAACCATTCCCACTGGGTCGCGTCATCCTCAACCGCGACGCCGACGGCCGCGACACGCCGTTCATGAAGAATCGCGACAAATTCCTCTTCACCCTGGCCGAGGTCAATCCCGACAATTTCCTCTACAACTTCCGCGACGCCTTCGGCCGACCCCAACCCGAGGGCGCCGTTCAGCTGCGCGGCTGGGACAGCCAGACAACGCGGCTCCGCGGCCACGCCAGCGGTCATTATCTGACGGCCCTGGCCCAGGCTTATGCCGGATCCGCGTACAATGCCGAGCTTCAGGCAAATTTCCTGCAAAAAATGAACCGCATGATCGACACACTCCACGATCTTTCCCAAAAATCGGGCCGGCCCGCGGAAGCCGGAGGGCCGAGCAACGCCGATCCCCTCACCGTTCCGCCCGGACCGGGGAAAACCGGCTACGATTCCGATCTGAGCACGGACGGCATCCGCCGGGATTATTGGAACTGGGGCGCCGGATTCATCAGCGCCTATCCGCCGGACCAGTTCATCATGCTGGAACACGGCGCCACCTACGGGGCGACCAACGCCCAGATCTGGGCCCCCTACTACACCCTGCACAAGATCCTGGCCGGACTTCTGGACTGCTTCGAAGTCGGCGACAACCCGAAGGCCCTAGAGGTTGCTGAAGGGATGGGAACGTGGGTGCTCGCACGGCTCCGGGCGGTGCCCGACGACGTGCGCATCGCCATGTGGAGCCGGTATATCGCCGGCGAATACGGCGGCATGAACGAAGCGATGGCCCGCCTGTCCCGACTCACCGGCAACCCGGAATTTCTGGACTGTGCCCGGCTTTTCGACAACACGAATTTCTTCTTCGGCGACGCTGAACACCGCCACGGCCTGGCCAAAAACGTCGATACCCTCCGCACCCGCCACGCCAACCAGCACATCCCCCAGATCACGGGAGCCCTGGAGACGTACCGGGCGTCCGGGGATCCCGCCTACCGCGCCGTCGCCGAAAACTTCTGGACGATCGCCCGCAATCACTACATGTACAGCATCGGCGGCGTGGCCGGGGCCAAGAATCCCCGGAACGCCGAGTGCTTCACGGCCGAACCCGACACGCTCTTCGCCAACGGCTTTTCCATGGACGGGCAGAACGAAACCTGCGCGACCTACAACATGCTCAAGCTCAGCCGCGGGCTCTTTTTCTTCGATCCCGACCCCCGCTATATGGATTACTACGAACAGGGTCTCTACAACCACATCCTGGCCTCGGTGGCCGAGACGAACGCCGGAAACACTTATCACGTCCCGCTCAATCCGGGGGCGCGGAAGCGTTTCGGCAACGAAAACATGGACGGCTTCACCTGCTGCAACGGCACGGCCGTCGAAAGCCACACCAAGCTCCAGGACTCCATTTATTTCCGGAGCGCCGACAACCGGGAGCTCTACGTCAATCTCTACATCCCCTCGACACTGGACTGGACGGAACGCGGCGTGACAGTCGCACAGAGCACGAATTTCCCGTATGCCGACTCCATCCTCCTGACGATTTCCGGGGACGGAACGTTCGCGCTCAAGGTGCGCATTCCGGTCTGGGCGACGCAGGGCTTTTTCGTCGAGATCAACGGCCGGGAGGAAAAAGTCGAGGCCGAGCCCGGCTCCTACCTGACTCTGCGGCGCGACTGGAAGGACGGCGACACGGTCTCTCTGCGCATGCCCTTTTCTTTCCGCCTCGAATCGGTCATGGACATGCCGAACCTTGCGAGCATTTTCTACGGCCCGGTCCTTCTGGCCGTCCAGGAGGAAGGCCCGTTAACGTCCTGGCGGGCCGTCACGCTCGACGCTGGGGACATCTCCCGATCGATCTCCGGCGATCCAGCCGCCCTGCGCTTCACCCTCGACGGCCTCGTCCTGAAGCCCTTCTTCGAGAGTTACGGCCATCACTCCGTGTATGTGGATGTCACGCTGAAGTAGGGACTTATCCGTTGCATCAATATATCAATAATGATATATTGTGTCCATGAAGTGGGATGAGCTTCTTCAAATTGTCGACAAGGAACCCGTCTTCTCGTCTTCTCTATTAACAGCAGGATCCATCGACCCCGTTAAAATCGGGACACAGCTTTCGCGCTGGGTCGAATCCGGAAAGCTCATTCAGATTCGGCGGGGACTCTATGCCTTGTCCGAACGATATCGCAAAACGGATCCCCATCCTTTTCATATCGCCAACCGGATCAAAAGAGCCTCCTATGTCAGCCTCCAGTCCGCCCTTGAACATCACGGACTCATCCCCGAATACGTCCCGGCGATCACAAGTGTCACCACCGGGCGACCTCAAACGCTCGAAACGTCTCTGGGAACCTATATTTACAGGCATATCAAAACAGATCTTTTTTTCGATTACACACGGGAAGAATCCGCACCGGCCCGCTCCTTCTTCATCGCCTCTCCGGAAAAAGCGCTGCTGGATCTCCTTTATCTTACGCCGGGATCGGATGATCCGGCCTATCTTGAAGAACTGCGGCTGCAGAATCGGGATCGGCTGGATCGAGAACATCTCCGGGACATCTTCCGGCGGACGGGAAGCCCCAAGCTCGCCCGGGCCCTGGATATTCTGGGGACTCGCGCAAAGGAGTTCTAAATGAAAGAACAGCTCCGTCAGATCATCTCGGATGCGGCAGACCCGCTTCAGGCCCGGAACCGAATCCGCGAATATCTCCAGGCACGGATCCTGCAATATCTCCAGGAGCACCGACTCTTTCGAAACTGGATCTTTCACGGGGGTACGGCGCTCCGTTTCCTCCATCGGCTTCCCCGGTATTCCGAAGATCTCGACTTTGCCTTGAGCCGACCAAGCGAGGGAATGGATTTCCATGACGCCGTTTCCCAAATCCCTTCCTGGTTTGCGGCCGAGACGTATTCCACCGACCTGACGATCAAGTCCGCCAAAACCGTCAAATCCGCATGGGTCGGTTTTCCCGGCCTTCTCCATGAATTGGATCTATCCCCGCACCGGGCGCAGGCCCTGACCGTTAAGATCGAGCTGGACAGCCGCCCACCCTCGGGTGGGAATACGGAGACGACCGTTGTCCGCCGCATCATCATGCTGAATCTTTTCCACTACGACAAGCCGTCGCTTCTCAGCGGGAAATTGCACGCCCTGCTGACCCGCCCCTATACCAAAGGCCGGGATCTTTATGACATCTTTTGGTATCTCTCGGATCCATCCTGGCCGGCGCCCAATATCCCGTTTCTCAACAATGCCTTGCGGCAAACCGGATGGTCCGGCCCCAGCATCGATCAATCCGATTGGGGCGATGCTCTGGTCCAAAAGCTGAAAGCCATGGACTGGAACCGGGCCGTGGAAGACGTCCGCCCGTTTTTGGAAAGACCAGCGGATATCGAAATGATGACCCTCGACAATGTCTTGAAATTGCTCAAAAAGTAAAAAGGGCGGGCTATTGATAGATGCCGCCTCGCGGACCGAACGAATAGAAAACGATCAGGTCTTTTTCCCATCTGTAGATCAGCCTCCGGGACTGTCCCCTTGCAGAGTAGGGATAGGATCTCAAAAACGCGAATTCGCCCTTCAGTTTTTTCCCTGTCTCCGGGTTTTCCAGAATGTCCAGGAGGGCGGCTTTGAGGGCTTGTTTTTCCGCCTCCTCCCTGATCTTTTTTCTCAGTCTCTGAAACTTTGAAGTCTCGAGAATTTTCATTTCCGCCGCCGGATCGGATCAGACGTCTTGCGGATTGAACGCGGCGACCTTGCCCATCTCTTCGTCCACCCGGGCCTCGATGATGTCCTTGATTTCTTCCACAGTCAATTCCGGATTCTCAAGCGACAGAAGGCCGATTCTCAGCGCATACCGCAGGGCGCCGGAAAAATCCCTTCTTTCTCTCTTGGCGAAGTGATCGAGTTCATTGACCAGGTCTTCGTCCATAGCGACCGTCTTTCTTACCATTTCATACTCCTGCATTATTTATATGCTCCTTTCTTATTAAAGTCAAGGCCGTTTGTTTACGTCTATCACTCCAGAAGACGAATTTTCTAGAACAAATCTCTCAGGAACATACCCCTTCCCGATCCGCAGCCCCGGAATCCTCAGAAAATCCCCGCATCGGGATGATGTTGCGGGTTTGGGATCGTTTTTCCGCTCAGGACCGCGCCGCCGTCCTGGAACAGGCCGAGCGGTATTTGGAGCGGATCGAAGACTTATGAGTTCGAACGAATTGACAACCCCCGTCTATTAGGATAATATCTTATTTAAGATTTTTTCCTGATAAGGAGAGCGGAGAGTCATGATCAAGAAACAGTTGCCGGCGGACATTGGCCCCATCGAGGAGGCCTGCCGCAAAGCAGGCTTCAGGCTCACGCACCAGCGCCTGGAGATTCTCCGCGAACTGGCCCGTTCGAAGGACCATCCCTCAGCCGAAACCCTGCATCGCCGCCTGGCGAGGCGGATTCCGACGCTGTCCCTCGACACCGTTTACCGAACCCTGGCCACGTTCAATCAATGCGGTCTCGTGCAGAAGGTGGAGACGGCGGACAGCCAGGCCCGGTTCGAAGCCGTTCGCGAACGCCACCATCACCTGATCTGCCGGCGCTGCCATGCGATTGTCGACTTTGCCTGGCCGTCAATCGACAAGATCGTTCTCCCCGAAGGAGCCAGGGACTGGGGCCGGATCGAAAGCCGCAATATCGTGATCTCCGGCGTGTGCCGGACATGTTCCTCTGAAAACAATCCGGAAACGGAATTTAAAGAGAAATAACAAAAGGAGAAAGTTTGATGACCGAAGAAAGCAAATGCCCCGTGACGGGCAGGACGAAGAAACCCATTTCCGGCGCCGGCACGTCGAACCGGGACTGGTGGCCCAATCAGTTGAACCTCAGAATCCTGCGCCAGCACACGGCCAAGAGCAACCCGATGGGCGAGGCCTTCGACTACGCCGAGGAATTCAAGACGCTCGACCTCGAGGCCGTTAAAAAGGATCTCCATGCCCTGATGACCGACTCGAAGGACTGGTGGCCGGCCGACTGGGGCCACTACGGGCCGCTCTTTATCCGGATGGCCTGGCACAGCGCCGGCACCTACCGCATGGGCGACGGACGCGGCGGCGCGGGCTCCGGCTCCCAGCGCCTGGCGCCTCTCAACAGCTGGCCCGACAACATCAACCTCGACAAGGCGCGCCGTCTGCTCTGGCCAATCAAGCGGAAATACGGCAAAAAAATCTCCTGGGCCGACCTGATGATCCTGACCGGAAACGTCGCTTTGGAGTCAATGGGCTTCAAGACCTTCGGCTTCGCCGGCGGACGCATCGACGTCTGGGAACCCGAAGAAGACATCTACTGGGGCAGCGAAGATAAATGGCTGGGCGACAACCGCTATTCGGGTGAGCGAGACCTCGAAAACCCGCTCGCCGCCGTCCAGATGGGCCTGATCTATGTCAATCCCGAAGGGCCCAACGCCAACCCCGATCCGGTCGCCTCCGGACATGACGTTCGGGAAACCTTCGCCCGGATGGCCATGAACGACGAAGAGACCGTCGCGCTCGTCGCCGGCGGCCACACCTTCGGCAAATGCCACGGCGCAGGACCCGCGACCCACGTGGGCCCCGAGCCCGAAGCGGCCGGCCTCGAAGAACAGGGCCTCGGCTGGAAGAGCGGCTTCAAAAGCGGCAAAGCCGGCGACACGATCAGCAGCGGCATCGAAGGCGCCTGGAAGCCGAACCCGATCCAATGGGACATGGGCTATCTCAAGGTGCTGTTCAAATACGAGTGGGAGCTCGTCAAGAGCCCGGCCGGCGCGCATCAGTGGCTGGCCAAGGACGTTGAAGACGAGGACATGGTGGTCGACGCGCACGATCCATCGAAAAAACGAAGGCCGATGATGACCACGGCCGACCTCTCCCTCCGCTTCGATCCGATCTACGAGAAGATCGCACGCCGCTACCTGGAGAATCCCGAGGAATTCGCCGATGCCTTCGCCCGCGCCTGGTTCAAGCTGACGCACCGCGACATGGGCCCCCGCTCGCGCTATCTCGGTCCGGAAGTCCCGGCCGAGGAGCTCATCTGGCAGGATCCCGTCCCCGCCGTCGATCACAAGCTCGTCGATGACCGGGACATCGCCGGGCTCAAGGCCGAGATCCTGGCTTCCGGCCTGTCCGTCGCGGATCTGGTATCGACCGCCTGGGCTTCGGCCTTCACGTTCCGCGGCTCCGACATGCGCGGCGGCGCCAACGGCGCCCGCATCCGTCTTGCGCCGCAGAAGGATTGGGAGGTCAACGAGCCCGCCCGTCTGGCGAAAGTCCTCAAGACCCTGGAGCGCATTCAGAGCACGTTCAACGGCGCGCAGTCCGGCGGCAAGAAGATTTCGCTGGCCGACCTCATCGTTCTGGGCGGATGCGCGGCCGTCGAGCAGGCGGCGAAAAACGCCGGCCACGACTTGACGGTTCCCTTCGCGCCGGGACGCACGGACGCCTCACAGGAACAGACCGACGCGGACGCCTTCGCCGTACTCGAGCCCAAGGCCGACAGTTTCCGCAACTATCAGAAGGAAAAATACGCGGTATCGGCCGGGGAAATGCTGGTCGACAAGGCTCAGCTCCTGACGCTCACGGCGCCGGAGATGACCGTTCTCATCGGCGGCCTGCGCGTCCTGGGCGCGAACTTCAAGGGATCCCAAAACGGCGTCTTCACCGCGCGGCCGGGGACGCTGACTAACGACTTCTTTGTCAACCTGCTTGACATGGGCACGGAGTGGAAGGCGACCTCGGAAGACGGCGATCTGTTCGAGGGACGCGACCGGAAGACGGGCGAACTCAAGTGGACCGCCACCGATGTCGACCTGATCCTCGGTTCGAACTCGGAGCTCCGGGCCGTTGCGGAAGTCTACGGCTGTCAGGACTCCCGGGAGAAGTTCGTGAGCGATTTCGTCGCGGCCTGGAACAAGGTCATGAATCTCGACCGGTTCGATCTCGTCTGATCGCGGTCCCGGCTAAGGCTATTTCCAATTCATGGCGTAGCGTTTGACCAGGGGGTAGCCCGACTCGGATTCCTGGATGTAGCAATAAAGCTTGCCGTTGCGGACGGTGACGGTCACCTCGTTCCAGGGGACGAAGAAGCGGGCGACGTAGAGGCCCTCCGGGCTGAAGACGTCCACGGCCTCGCCGCCGCGGCCGTCCGCGTCGTAGGTCCGGACGTAGATGCGGCCCGTCTCGTCGGCCATGAACGCCGCGGCTGCCGGGAAGACGTTGGGAAACACGAGCTCCTCGCCGGGAAGGGGTTTGAAGCCTTTGGGGAAGCGCCTCCGGAGATGTTCCTCCCGGTCCTTGGCCGTGAGACGCCGGGGCGCGTGGTCCTTGAGGATCTTCATGAGCGTCCGGCCCGAGGCGTCGACGACCCGGATCTCGTAGCTGTCCGAGACCATCCAGGCCAGGCGATCGCCGCCGGCGACGTCGTAAAAGAGCCGGAGGCTGAATATCTCGGTGGTCCGCGGCTTGGAGTCAATGCTTAGAGTGTGGATCGTCAGGAGAGGCTTCAAGTCGGGATCGAGCTTGATCAGTTCCATAGCTAATTTCTCCCCGCGCACAAAGTGGATGGCGTAGAGGTTCTTATGGGCGTCGATCACGAGTCCCGCGAGGCGGAGGGTGACGAGCGGGGTGTCTTTCAGATACTCTCCCTTGGCGTTGAAATGGGAGACGCGGCGTGTGAGGGCGTCGCCGATGAGGACCGTCCCGTCGGGAACAGCGACGATGCCTCCCGGGCCGCTGAACTCACCCGGCCCCTGGCCGGCGCGGCCGAAGGCCCGCAGGAGCGAGCCGTCGGGGCCAAAGACCCGGATGCGGATGGCCTTGGGGTCCACCGTGTAGATGTTCCCCTCATCGTCGACGGCCAGGCTGTTCAGGAAGGAGAACCAATGGTCGTCCCGTTCAGAGTCGTCCCCGATGACCAGGTCCTCGACCAGGGTCACGACGGCCGGCGCGCCGCCGGGGCCCGCCACGGGCGTTTTAGGGTTGCGGACGACCCGCACGCCGTCTTCGGTCGTAACGGCCGCCTTCTGGCCCGGCTCCGCGGCCGCGGGGAGCGGAAGGGCAGAGGCGGCAAAGGCCAAAACCAATAATGACAGGAACAGCATGGTTACCCCCTATCGATCATGTTCGATCTTGATCCATTATAGGCCCGCGCACCCGCCGATTCAAGGTCCGGTGGCCGGCAACCCCGTCACCCGCGGCACGACCGGCACCGGTCGACCCTCTTGACAAAAGAATACTTTGGTATTACCTTGGTATTACCGATTCCTCTTGAGGGTTTATTATGAGAAAATCCGCCAAATTCGCCGTCAGTCTTCCATGGGAGGAGTTTAAGGAATTGGAAGCTTTACGCCGAAATGCAGGCTTAAGCCGTAGCGGCTTTCTCCTGGCTACATTCCGTGCCTGGAAAGAAGAGCGCGAAAAAGAACGGATGGTCAAAGCCTATGTCAACGGGTATCGCCGAAAGCCCGAGGACGCAGTCGCGGCCGAAGCGATGGCCGCCGCGGCCGCCGACGCTCTTCCTGAAGAAGATTGGACATGAGAAAGGGCGAGATCTGGTGGGCCAGGCTTAAGCCTCCGGCCGGACGACGGCCCGTTGTTCTCCTCAGCCGGGACGAAGCCTATACTGTGAGGACGGCCGTCACCGTAGCGCCGGTGACGACGACCGTCCGCGGAATTCCCGTGGAGGTTTCGCTTGGCCCGGAACACGGCCTGCCCAAACTCTGCGTCGTCAACTGCGATTCGATCTTGACGATTCCCAAAACCTGCCTCGAGTCGAAAATCGGCGGATTGTCGGAACGGAAAATCGAGGAACTCCATCGAGCCATCCGCTTCGCCTTGAGTTTGCCTTAATAGATTCCTTTCCTGCTTCATCCTGGGAAACTCGCCTCGTTCCGCATGCCATTCCGCAAAGAATGATGACGAAACCAGGAACAACCTTGAAACCGCAAGCGCCCGAAGGTATTCATGACGGGCGTTCGATGATCGGCCGGGCCACCGCCCCGATCGCGAGATAGCTGATGCCGCAGGCCTTGCGTTTGCGCGAAAAATCTATCCTTTCCAATCCTCAATGTTCAGGTTTTCGATTCTGTCGAATTCATCCGTATTGTTCGTAACCAGGATGAGATCCCTGGCAAGAGCCTGAGCGGCGATCAGCATATCATACGGTCCGATGAGTTTTTTTTCTTTTTTCAGCTTGGACCTGATTCTGCCGAACCATTCCGCATCTTGATCGTCGAAATCCAGGATGTCGAACGGTGCGAGAAATTCCGTCAGGGACATTCTGTTTTGTTCCACGTTCCGGCTGTTGTAGACGCCGAATTGCAATTCCGCAAGCGTAATGGCGGAGAGATGAACTTTCTCTTCCAGCGCGCGCCTCAATTTCTCAAGAACCTGGATGGGTTTTTTGTTTTTGATGAATATGCAGATGTTTGTGTCCAGCAAATACACGGATCACTCTTCTCTGTCCTGCATGGAGGGCTGTTCCCGTCCATCGGCCATGAAATCCCCGGTGAAACCGTGAAGGCCGTGGAGAAATGTTTCCCAAACGCGGCTATTCGGAAACAGAATGACGGAATCCCCCACCTTTTGTATGAGAACATCCGATCCTTCAAACTGGTATTCCTTGGGCAGGCGGACAGCCTGACTCCGTCCGTTCTTAAACAATTTGGCGGTTTTCATGTCGCACCTCGCCATTAATATATATCGTGGTATATATCTTGTCAACCTAAGAAAGCCAGTTTTCTATCTTCGTATTGATGAGACGCTCGACGAGGGCCGAGATTCTCGCTTTCGCCTCGCTCAGCGGGATCGATATCATCGCGGCCTCCATGAGCGATTCACGCGATATCGCCATCTCGTGCCCACTCTGATACCGTTTCGTCCACACCGCCGGGATCTTGACTTGGGCGGAATCGCATATAATATTTTGTGAAATTTTTTAAGGGAGTACTGAAATGCACAAGACGCAAGTAAGAAGAATCAACCTGGACCTGTCGTCTCTTCAATATGAGAAGATGACAAAGATCATGACGGAAAAGGGCATCAAAATGAGCCAATTCATTAGGGATGCCGTGGACGGCCATATCGAGAAAATCGAGCGCCAAAAGCTGGAGGAACAGCTCAGGGAGGGATACCTGGCCAAGGCAAAACTGAACATCGAGACCTGCCGGGAATTCGAATCCATCGACGGAGAAAACGCCTATGAGGGATGTTGATCAGGCGCTTAAGATAAGCCTGGCTTTGGATTGACGAGCGCGATGCCCTTCACGCGCCGTGCTTATCCAGCACCCGTTCGATGACCCACCAGGCCGCCGCTCCGGTCACGAAATAGCTGATGCCGATGGCCCCGAAGATTCCGGGGATTCCGAAGAGCCGCGAGCCCAGAAGCACCAGCGGAACGGCGAGACCGAACATCTCCAGAAGGCTCAGACCGGCGGCATGAAGGGGGCGCCTGAGCACGTTGAGGCCGGCGTTCACCACGAAAAAGAAGCCCTGCGCGGCGTAGGTCAGCGAGACCATGCGGATATACAGGGCGGCCGTGGAAACAACCGCCGGATCTTCGTTGAAGAGGGACGCGACATGTCCCGCAAGAAAGAGGAAGCCGAAAAACGCGCCCAACCCGACGATGAGCGAAAAGCGCCGGCTCACGGCGAAACCGGCCCGCACCCGGTCCGGCTTTCCGGCGCCGATGTTCTGCCCGACAAACGGACCGATCACCGCGGAGAGGGCGATGATCGCGGCCAGGGAGAAAAATTCCACACGTGTGGCCACGCCGAATCCGGCAACTGCGGCCGGGCCGTAAGATGCGACAACCCGCGTAATGACCCCTTGCCCCAGGGGGATAATCATCCTGGCTCCGGCGTCCGGGAGGCCGACATGAAGGATCTCCCGCCACGATTCCCACACCTCCCGCGGGCGTGGAATCTCGACCGTCAGCAACCGCTCCCGACGGACGAGGACGGACATCGAGATGACGAACGTGATCCCCCGGCCGATGAGGGTGGCCCATGCGGCCCCCCGGATCCCCAGCGCGGGAATGGGACCGAATCCGAAGATCAGAAGCGGATCGAACACAAGATTGGCCGCGGCGCCGAGCACCATGATCAGTCCCGGCGTTTTCGTATCCCCCGTGGCCCGGAGGACGCTGTTTCCGATCATCGGAACGACGACAAAGATGATTCCGATATACCAGATCCTCATGTAGCCGACGATATGGTCGAGGACCGCGTCCCGTGCGCCGAGAAGCGTGAAGAGCGGCTCGATCGTCAGGAGCCCGGCGACGACGCCCACGGCGATGATCAGCAGGCCGAGAACCAGACTGTCGGTGGAGAGCCGCCTGGCCCGGCGGTCATCCCCGGCGCCGAGAGCACGGGACACCACCGCGGCGGTGCCCATGCCGATTCCCTGGGCCAGACTGCCGATCATCAGCACCACGGGAAAAGTGAAGCTCAGCGCGGCGAGATGTTCCCTGCCGAGTTTTCCGACAAAGAAGGCGTCGGTCAGGTTGTAGACAACCATGCTGAGGATCCCGAAGATCATGGGAACGGTCAGCTTGGCGAGAGTCGGTCCGATGGGCCCCTCCAGGAGGAGGGTCCGGTTGGCTTCCGTTCTGCTCATGAGGGTTGAATCTAATCCCCGGGGCGGGGGTTGTCAAGAATCCGGTCAGTCGACGGATGTCAGGCGGCCCTCGAAACGTTCCCTTTCCGCCTCGCCGGCGTGCCGGACCAGGGTTTCCAGGAAACCGTCCGTCGTCGAGATCGCATCGCGGACGAGGAGACGGCAGAACTCCTGCATGCCGTCGACACCCAACCTGTCTTCCAGTTCGAACAGGAGGACGGGAGCCTTGGAGTAAAGCAGGATTTCGGATGTCCTGCGGGCTTCCGGGCTGGACAGGTCGGCCCGATCGAAGCCCGGGATCGCCCCCTCCCTTGCGGCAGCCTCTTTCTTCCGAGCCAATCGTTTTTCGAAAGCTTCGACGCCGAACATGTCCCGGACGACCGCCAGCGCGGAAAATTCGGCCAGGCCTTCGTTCAGCCAGTCCTCCCAGGTATCGACGGGGGCCCGCCACCACCAGTTGTGAGCCGCCTCGTGGGCCAGATAACGGATGTAGCCTTCCCGCTGTTCGGCGTAATCGCGGTCCTGAAGACCGCCCAGAACGACAAGATTGTTGCGGGCGTAACCGCCGCCCTTGGCGCGCGGGGACTGGATGACGGTGAGGGCCGCGGATTCCAGATCGCCGAACCAGTTGCGGAAAAGGCCGAGAATCGCCGAGAGATCCTCACCCATCATCGCGATCGTCTCATCGGACAGGGACACCGCATGGATATGGATGTCCGCGCCGTCCAGGTCGAAGTTCCGGGTTTTCAGATGCGGAGAGACGACAAGCACAATATCCCGGCTCGGCCGCCGCTCGTCGAAGATCCGGCGGCCGCCCTCGTTCCGCACGGGAACGGCGGCTCTCGCTTCGTGGTTTTCCGGGCAACCGATGTCCAGCCGGTAGGTGAACATCCCCATCTCCTCGCGATGGGGAAACCAGGGAAAATAGAGTCCGAGCTCGACCCATTCCCCGGTCATGACATTGGCCGACCACTCCGGCCAGCTCTTGATCTCTCCGGCATACTCGAAGGCGATCCGCAGGGTGTCGCCCTCCCGGGGAGGCGTCTCGAAATCCACGTGCAATTCAAAGGCTTCGGGGGAATACAGGCTCGGCCTGTCCGGCGGAGGCTCGAACCGGTGGCCGGCAACCCCGTCACCCGCGACCCGGCGGACCTCAAACTCCCGGTGCAACAGGAAAGTCAGCGAGCGCGGCTCTCCGGCCGGAGCCTCGAGCGTCAATTCGACGGCGGCCTCCAGAAACCCGGATGCCGGATCGATGTCGGCACGAATTTCGTAGTGGGCCAAGGGGACATGGGGCTGCGGCACGACCGGCGCCTGTCGACAGGCGGCCGGGACGGCGACGAGAAAACAAAGGGCGGCGATGTTTCTTTTTAACATTGGAGCCCATTATCGCCCAATCCATTTGCCGGTGTATAGTGAAAATTGCAATTTTTCCGCCCCGGCCATTTGGCTTTCTTTGACAATCCGGTTTCGGCAACCTAAAATTGCCCATGAGACAAATTGATTGCGAATGGAGGGATCTGTTTGTTGTCCACGCCCATTGCGGCACAACAGGATGGAAACGTTGTCGAGAGCGAGATCGCCATGGGACCAAGATTATCCTATAACGTGAGCGGGGTGAACTTGGGAACGCGGACAACGGATGCGAAGAGCTATCACGCCTACGACAGAGGTCAGTTCAGTCCGGGGGCAACGATTGAAGTCTGGGGAACACTCCACAATCGCACTTCTGCAAAGGGTGATGTCCTCCTGCGGGTATACATGAAGTATTGGAGCCGGGAAAAGCCGCAAGGGGAATACGCGGCGGAGAAATGTCTTTTCGCCCGAGTGGACGATGTCCAGGCTCCTTGAAAATCTGGTCCTCTCAACCGTTTTTTCAAGGTATTCATGATGAGGTGTCGGTCACAGGATCGCTGATACCGATGAATCCCGACGTCTATTTATAGACGTTTTTTCGGTGGCCCACACGAACAACGAGAATGAGGAGTTCCGCATCCTCAATGCGGGCGATGATGCGGATATCGCCGACGCGGTATTTCCAGAATTCGCCGTATGTCTTGCCGTGAAGGGCCTGGCCGAGCGAACGCGGATCCTCGCGTGTTCCCAGCTTTTCTCTTAAGAAGGAAAGGACCCGCTTGGCCACGGGTCGATCAAGACCGGCAATATCTTTTTTCGCTCCGGTCTCGACTTCAATCCGCCAGGCCAAGCTCGCGCTCCAAATCGTCCAGCGAAGATGCCCCGCTTTTGCCCGCGTAATAGCGGCCCAGTCGTTTTTCAGCCAGATAGATATCTTCCAGGTCGTCCAGGTATTCCACGACGGCCTCGCGGACATAATAGGTTTTGGTCCGGCCGGTGGCCGCGGCCAAAGCATTCAGCCTTTTTTCGATTTCCGCCGGAAGTCTGACAGCAATCATATGACTCTTCCTTTGCTATACATGTATATCATACGTAATCAATCTAATGCCTAAAACAGTTCTTGTCAAGAAGATTTGCCTCGTCCATCAGGCGGGCGCCCGTCACGCTGAGGCAAGCTCCCGGCAGAAGCGTTCGATCTCGTCCTCGGTGTTGTAATAGTGGACGGAGGCGCGCACCAGCTCCTTGAGACCGCGCGGCTCCATATCCAGAAGAGCCGAGCTTGATTTGACGACGGAGACGTTCATCCTCCCGGGCGTTCAGCCGCCGCTTGACCGCATCCGCCGATTCGCCGTTCTTGACGAAGGTCACGATCCCGCTTTTCTCGACGCCCAGGTCGCAGACCGCAACGCCGGGGATCTCCGCCAGACGTTTGCGGAGCGAGCGCGCCAGGGCCTTGACCTGCCGGCAAATGTTCCCGATCCCGACCGCCATGGCATAGTCGACCGCCGCGGCCAGCCCGACGCGCCCGATGCAGAAAGGCCAGGTAATTTGAAGCCCATGCCGGCTTCATGAAGCTGAATGGCCTTGATCCGACCCCAGCGATGATCAAATCACATATCGATCTGCTTACGGAACCCCATTAATGATGCTAGTTCGCTCGGACAATCCTGTCCCAGTTGAGGATCCGGTACCGCTTGACGTACTCCATTCCTTCCTCTTCATTCAATTCCCAACAGTAGAGGAGGCCGTCGCGGATAGCCCGGGTGTTGGCCGGGAGTCGTGTCCTGTACAGGAACCGACCCGTCCGGTCAAAAACGTCGACCTCCTTTTCCCTGATCTCGACCATGATCCTGCCGTAGGCCATGTTGCGCTGGACATAGATCCGGTCGAGGGAATCCGTTAGAAGCTCAAAGAAATACGGTTTCTTTTCCCCGGGCGCTTTAAGCCTCCGCCGTTCCTCGGCCGTGAAACGCGGCGAAGGTTCCTCCTTGCGGAAGCGGTGGACGACCTTCCCATCGCCCTCGATGAGAGTCAGCTCATATGCCCCGGAATGGCCGAACACAAAAGTCTCGTTCGCCATTTTTGCCAGCCTCAGGCCGAGCTCGTAATGTGTAGTCTGGCCATAGGTCGCGCCGCTACTAAGCCTTTCAACAAAAAGAGAGAATGGGTGCTCGGCGATTTTGGAGATGATCGATCCGCTGGAATCGATCCGACAAAGAGCTTGAGTGTAGGCCAAATAGTCCTCGGATGCCGTCTGGAGGATCGCAAGAAAATGACCGTTTCGGCAGGGGAATATCTTTTTCATAACTCCGACCACGAAGGAGTTATGGAAACGTCCATTCAGGTCGAAGATCTTCAAAGTGACCCATCGGTCAATGACCAGCATGCGGCCGGCCTCCTCGTCCAGCCGGATAAAAAATGGGTACTCGAACTCCCCGGGACCCTGTCCTTTTCTTCCGACTGTCCGGACGTATTGCCCCGAGGAATTGAAAATCTGGATCCTGATGTTTCTCGCGTCGACGACGTAAATGTTGCCTGATGCATCGGCGTCGACATCAAGCACGGTATGGAAAAGTTGCTGCGGGTCGGATTCGGATCCTATCCGCAGGTCTTCTCTCAATTCATACTTCAGATCGCCATAAAGAGGCTCTTTCGATGAGACGAACACGGGCACATCGCCGCCGGTAGGATTGCTTTTCCCGCCGATCCGGGACTGCTCTGCGGAAGGAGAGACATCAAGAGAGAGGGATAAGAGCGCAATGATAAAGAGGGCAGGAAATAATCCGCTCCTTCTCCGGCGCACAATACAATGGCTGTTTTTTCGTGATACGGGGCTAGGAAGAATGATCACGGTTGACTTCATTTATTAATCTTCTCATTATTGTATAGACATCATGCTGCGTAGGCTGTCGTTGGAGATTGGAAAAACGATTTGATTAGATTTGGTGATCTTTGAAGAGACCGCATATGAGCCAGAACATCTCTCCTCATCTGGTTCGGCTCGAGGATGATCTTCCGACCAATTCCGTTGTTTTTAAGGTCGTTCCACACATATTCATCCGGATTCAGTTCCGGCGAATACGGAGGAAGGAAATACAATCTCAGTCGTTTCGACTCCGAGGCGACGAACTTCTGAACTTTCTTCGCCTTATGCGTCGGATGTCCGTCAACGATCAAGAAAATCATCCGCTCCGCCTTTACCAGCAAGCGCTTCAGGAACTGAATGAAGACGCCGGCATTGACCCGGCCCCGGACTCCCATGAACCGAAACAAGCCCTGGCCATTCACCGCCGAAATCAAGTTCAGGCCAAAACGGGCGCCCGTCGTCGATACGATCGGCGTCCGGCCGCGCGGCGCCCATGTCGTCCCCGCATGGGCATCCG